>NZ_JBASOH010000029.1:0-3524 GCF_049658005.1 Azovibrio sp.
GCTCTGCCGCTCGAGCGTCCAGAGCGGAGAATGCCGGCCAGTCCAGGCCGGCGCGGCCGGATTCGGCGGCGGCAGAGTCGGCGTCGGTAGAGTTGGCGTCGGCAAAGTCGGCAGCGGCAAAGTCGGCGGCAACAGGCCCGGTGGGCGCCGGCTTTTCGTCCGCCAGTACGGCAATGGCCGCAGGCTCCGCCGGAACTGCCGCTTCCCCGGCGCCGGGCGTCTCTCGCGGCAGGGAAAAATCCACCCCGGCCAGCAAGGTGGCGCAGGCGCTGCAATGGACCCGGTCGGGCGGGTTTTCGGTGTCGCAGACGGGGCAGATGCGGATGTAGCGCTTCATCGCCGCCAGGATACCTGATCCAGGCTCAGGCCCCGTTCGGCGCACAGGCTTTCCAGGGCCGCCATGTCGCCCCGGGCGGGGATGCCGATCATCCAGATGCGCCCGCCTTCGAGGCTCACTTGCAGGCTCTTGCCCTGGGCCGGCTCCTCCCGCCGGTGGCCGTAGCGGGCCTCGCCCAGGGGTGACAGGGGCACCAGGGTCTGGTTGGCGGAGCCGCGCCAGAGCCCGCCTTCGGGCAGGGCTTCGGCATAGGGTTCGGGAATCAGGGCATCGAGCTTCTCGAGCAGGGCGGCGTGGCGGGCCTCCAGGGTTTTCAGGGGATAGCCGCTGTAGCAGAGCAGGTCCAGCTCCAGCCCGGCCTGCCGGCGCCAGCGCCCCAGGCCATCGAGGAGGGCGCCCAGGGCAAGAGGCTGGTCGAAGGGCTCGCCGCCGCTCAGGGTGATGCCGTCCACGCCCCCTTTTGCCTTGTCCCGGCACCAGGCCAGCAGTTCCGGCACGCTCAGGCTGCCGCCTTTGGCCGGGTCCCAGCTGTCCTGGGAGACACAGCCCTTGCAGTGGATGCTGCAGCCTTGAAACCAGATGCCGATGCGCCGCCCGTGCCCCAGCACCGTGACCGGGTAATGGGCCTTGTCAAGGCGCAGCAGGGGCGCGCGGGGATGCCGGGCCACGCTCACGCCAGCCCCAGGGTGACGATCTTCTCCTCGCTCTCTTTGAACTCCGCCACCCGCAGTTTTCCACCCTGCCGTTGCCGCCCCTCCAGATCCAGGCCGAACAGGGCCCGGGCCAGGGGATTGATGAACAGGGATTCGAGCTGGTTGCCGATGCCCCGGCCACCGTTGGAAAGATCGTCGATGCAGCGGGCCATCAATTCCCGGCGCACGGCGGGTTCCAGCTCCAGTTCCAGCTGGTGCTCTTCCCGCACCCGGCTGACCACGTTGTCGAGCATGCCGGCAAAGATGCGCTCGGCCACGGGCGGGGTGATGAAGTTGAACACCACGATGTTGTCACCGATGCGGTTGAGGATTTCCGGCCGGGAGAGGCGGTACTTGAAGTAATCGGCGATGGCGCCCTTGACCCGGCTCTCGACGGTGGCGTAGCTATCCCCCGGCTGCACGTTCTGGATGCGCCGGCCCTGGGCGTCTTCCACATAGATGCCGAGGTTGGAGGTGAACACCAGGATGGTCTCGGAAAAATAGGCGGTATCGCCGCGGCCGTCGGTGAGGCGGCCGTCCTCGAGGATTTGCAGGAACTTGTCGAGGATGCGCGGATGGGCCTTTTCCACCTCGTCAAACAGCACCATCGAGAAGGGCTTGTCGCGCACCGCGTTGGTGAGTTCGCCGCCCGCCTCGAAACCGACGTAGCCGGGCGGCGCGCCCAGGAGCCGCGCTCCCGTGTGCTCCTCGGCGAATTCGCTCATGTCGAAGCGCAGGTAGGCCCGCTCGTCGCCAAACACGAGCTGGGTCAGGGTCTTGGCGAGTTCGGTCTTGCCCACCCCGGTGGGGCCGGCGAAGAACAGCACCCCCCGGGGCCGGTTGCCGCCGCTTCTGGCCTGGGCCCCGGTGAGGCCCATCACCGAGCGCATGAGGATGTCCACGCTCTTGGTGACCGCCTGTTGCTGGCCCTTCACCCGGGTTTCGATGAACTCCGCCGCCCCGGCGATGCGCTGGCGCAGGTAGGGCTTCTTCCAGGGATTTTCCAGGACCCCCACCTTGTAGCACTGCACCGCGTCCTCCACATCCCGGAAGGCGATGCCCTGCCGGTCCGCGAGCTGGGCCGCATCGGAGAGGGCCGTCAGCGGCAGGCCCTCGGTGGCGGCGGCAAAGTCGCGGGCGAACTTGTCGCGCTCGCCGGGGCCGGCCTCGTCCATCTGCCGGAACAAGGTGAAATAGCTCCGGGCCGCCGCCTCCCGGGTCTCGAAATCCGGCAGGCCGACTGTGAGGCTCTCCACCCGGGCGTTGTCCAGGGCGAACCAGGAGGGCAGATCCTGGGGCCGGTTCAGGAGCCACAGCACCGGGTTGAAGCGGGGCTTGTTGTCGGCCAGGGGCCCCGGCTCCCGAGGCATCCGGTTTTTGACCATGACCGGCACCGCCTGCACCGCCAGCCGTTCGGCGGCCAGGAAGAAGCGGTGCTCGCCGGCATCGAGCTGGTCCGGGTGGCGCACCAGCCGGGAGGCAAAATCCACCAGCAGGGCGCAGCGGGCCTCGCGCATCCGGGTCAGGCGCTGCATCACGCCGGAGAGGCTGTCCAGGCTCATCGGCATGGCCCCGTCCTGGAGCTTCAGGTCAAAGAGCTGGGTCGCCAGTTCCACCGCCGGCGGCTCGTTGGGATAGGGACGCAGGCCCCCCACCGGGTCATAGATCAGCAAGAAGCGGCAGTCCTGGCGCTGCAGGGCCGACCACAGGCAGCGCACCAGGGGCACCGGGGTGAGGCTGCCATCATCGAGGGGGGCGAGGAAATGATCGCGGATGTTGCCCGCCACGATGAACTGGGAACGGATCGGCAGCAGCCGCTCCAGGTCGCGGACCCAGCGGGGCGTCAGGGCGGAGTGGGCATCGGTGCTCATGATTTACCGGGCAGGTCCATGGCTCTCGGGGCGGCCAGGGGGCGGGCCTGCTCCCCGGCCTCGAAATGGGGCAGGCTTTCCGGGGCCACGGCCTGGACCGGCAGTTCTCCCGCTTCCAGGCGGCGGGTCACCTCCAGCTTCAGGCCCCGGGCCGCCAGGGTGTCGAGCAGCCTCGGGAATTCGGCGCACCAGCGTTCCTCGGCGATGAAGTCGAGGCGCTTTCGCACCGCGCCCTCCTCTTCGGCGGCGCTTTCCTCGCGGGCCCGCACGACGTTGAAGTTGAAGGTTTTTTCCTTGACGTTGGCGCGCAGGCGGACATGGTAGCCCTCCCAGCCCGGACGCTGAAAGTGGAGGATGCCGCCTTCCATGAACAGGGTTTCGCTCACTTCATCGACCTGATAGCCCAGGTCTTTCAGGGATTGTTCCAGCACGATGCTCGCGGCTTTGGCCTCCTGCCGGGCCTGTTCGGCGCTGGCGGCGGCCAGCAGTTCCTCCACCTGGCGCCGGGTTGCCTCGTCCAGACGCCCCAGGCCGGCGGCTACTTCGCCCAGCAGGGCCGCCAGGGAGGCGGGCGCCTCGTCCGGCAATTGCGCCCGCCAGCTTGCGGCCAGGACGGCATCGGCC
>NZ_JBASOH010000030.1:0-1965 GCF_049658005.1 Azovibrio sp.
GTGCGGCACCGTGGACCTGACGGCGCCGCAGGCAAGTGCCGCGCCGGCCAGTGGCCTGGAAGCCCGGCTCGCCGCCCTGGAAAACGAGGTCGCCGAACTGCGTCAAAAGTTGCAAGACCTGCTCGACAGCCTGGCCTGAAGACAATCCTCACGGGAGACATGACAACATGAGCCGTCATACCAAGATCGTCGCCACCCTGGGCCCCGCCTCTTCCGATCCTGCCGTGCTGGAACGCCTGGTGGAAGCCGGCATCGACGTGGTGCGCCTCAACTTCTCCCACGGTAGCGCCGCAGACCACATGGCGCGGGCCGTGACCGTGCGCGAGGTGGCCGCCCGGGCGGGCCGCTGCGTCGGCATCCTCGCCGACCTGCAAGGCCCCAAGATCCGGGTCGGCAAGTTCGAAGAAGGCAAGATCACCCTGGAAAAAGGCGCCGAATTCATCCTCGATGCCGGCTGCACCCTGGGCAATGCCGAGCGGGTCGGGCTGGATTACGAGGATCTGCCCCGGGACGTGCAGCCCGGCGACATCCTGCTGCTCGACGATGGCCGCCTGAAGCTGCAGGTCGAGAAGGTGAAGGGGACGGAGATCCACACCCGCGTGCGGGTGGGCGGCGTGCTCTCCAACAACAAGGGCATCAACCGCCAGGGCGGCGGCCTCACCGCCCCGGCCCTGACCGCCAAGGACATGGAGGACATCAAGACCGCCGCGGCCCTGGAGGTGGATTTCGTCGCCGTCTCCTTCCCCAAGAGCGCCGCCGATATGTACATGGCGCGGCAGCTGCTGCGCGCCGCCGGCAGCCACGCGCGCCTGATCGCCAAGATCGAGCGCACCGAAGCCATCACCCATCTCGAAGAAATCCTCGAAGCTTCCGACGGCATCATGGTGGCCCGGGGCGACCTCGCCGTGGAAGTGGGCGATGCCGCCGTGCCGGCCCTGCAGAAGAAGATGATCCGGGCCGCCCGCGACAAGAACAAGTTCACCATCACCGCCACCCAGATGATGGAATCGATGATCCATTCCCCGGTGCCGACCCGGGCCGAAGTCTCCGACGTCGCCAATGCGGTGCTGGACGGCACCGATGCGGTGATGCTCTCGGCCGAGACCGCGAGCGGCGCCTACCCGGTGGAAACCGTGGAATCCATGGCCCGGGTCTGCCTCGAGGCGGAGCGTTCCGCCGAGGTGACGCTCGATCGTGACATGCTCGACCGGGTGTTCACCCGCATCGATCAATCGATCGCCATGGCCGCCATCTGGACCGCGCATCACCTCAAGGTCAAGGCCATCGCCGCCCTGACCCAGTCCGGCTCTACCGCGCTCTGGATGAGCCGCCTCAATTGCGGCGTGCCGATCTACGCCCTGACCCCGGACCCGAAGGCCATGGGCACCATGGTGATCTACCGGGAGGTCTATCCGCTCCTCATGAGCCAGCAGCACATGGACCGGGACATGCTGCTACAGGAGGCCGAGGAGCTGCTGATCGCCAAGGGCGTGGTGGAAAAGGGCGACCTGATCGTGCTCACCATCGGCGAGCCGATCGGCTGCGTCGGCGGCACCAACACCCTGAAGATCGTCCGGGTCGGGGAACACCAGGTCGGCTGATGGCCCGTTCCGGCGAAAACCTGCTGGCGCTGGCCTTTGCCGATCAATGCCGGCGCTGGTCCCGGCAACTGGGCGCCCCGGTCGAGGCCGCGCAGGCCGCCTGGGCCGGCGGCAAGGCCGTGGCCGAAGCGGTGGCCGAGGGCCATGTCTGCCTGTCCCTGGAGCGCGGCCCTTTGCCCTTCGACCTGGAAGCCCTGTGTGCCTCGGGTGTGGCCGGGCCGCCCGGGGCCGCCACGCCGCTGATTCTAGACGGCAGCGCCCGCCTGTATCTGGCCCGCTATTTCGACGCCGAAACCCGGCTCGCCCGCGCCCTGCTGCAACTCCATCACCGCCTGCCGCCCCCGCCCGGGGCCGCGGCCAGAGC
>NZ_JBASOH010000031.1:0-2075 GCF_049658005.1 Azovibrio sp.
ATCTGATATTAATGCCAAAATTGCATATGATCTATTATCTCAACCACCCATTGATTATCCAGATGATCTACGAGAGTTGTACAAAAATCATGATACAAAGACCCAAATAGAGACAGTTGAGATAAAAATAGACCGACCTTCAGCCAATGTTTTATATATGTCGGAACTCTTAATAGGCAACCAAGACTCTGATGTTGAATTTTACGAAAAGACCATCGATAGGATTAATAGTTTACCCGAAGATATGCGCCCAGACCTAGTTGTACTATCTGGCCTTATCCAAGGTGACTTTAAATTACTTCAGAAATCACGACGCGCGACTTTAGTTTCTGGTCTTGATAGTATGGATCACCAATTTCGCTATGCTAGGCAAATGTTAGACAAAGCTAGTGAACTTGGTAAACCGGTAGTATATAACATGGGTAACGATGATCGTCGGGTAGCTGAGGAATACACTATTGAAGTATTTCGTAAAATGAGTGATTACGCTAAAAAACACGATAAAGACGGTGGAGTTAAACCAGAAGACAAAATGAACTGGGCCGCTATCGATAAAATGCGACAAAGCCCTCATTGGAACGATCATCTAAAATTTCAAATTGAGACAGTATTCCCATATTGCTTAAAGGCCGGTCGTAGACTTTATACTTCTGAGGAAATGTCAAAAATAACTGACGGAAAAATATCTGTTGAAGAATACTTCTTACTTTATGATATTGAAAAACGTATAAAAAAGAATAAGAGACTTTCAAATGACGAATACCGTTGGCTTAGGCGGTCTAGGGGAGAGATGGCTGATGGCATAATTATCACAGATGATTTTAACCTTCATATTACAACTGATAATAAGGAATATAATGACTGGATTAGACATAATTTTGGCTTCTCTTCAGAACCCATGTATCAAAACCACATGGTTAATTCTATGGCGTCACTAAGTCAATTAGCATCTAGTGGTCAATCAACGCCAGACATGTTTGTAACTCAACATAATCAAGAAGAGGTCGGGGTAAGTATCGGAAACAGCTGGGTGGTATCAACTGGTGGATTGATTGATCCAAAAAGACATATGGAGACAAGGGGTAGTCGTTCAGATGCAGCAGGCGACATTTCAAAGAGACTCGTTAGAACTCGTCGTCGTATACCAAGTCCGTCAGCTAGCGCGCACGAGAGAACGGACGATGGCCGTCACATAGTTACAGTTTTTAACGATGCTTTATACGAAAAGTCATTCAGTATACCCAATAGACTAACTATTGCCGAGATGTGTGATTTTCAAACTGGTTCAATTACAGCTCGCCCTGACTTGTTGGCAAAATATATTGATTATATCCGTATTCACTCTATGGGTGAACGTGCTACGGCGTTGTTTTTTGGAGGTGATATGCTTCATGGACGTAATTATCCGCATTTTGCTTCCGAGTCACAAATGACTGGACTTATGTCAATGGATTCACAGGAGGCATTCAATTTATCGCTTTTCCAAGAAGCTTTCGCCGGTTCAACTAGAGAGGAGCTAAATTCACTCCAGCGTGTTCTTGTGCAACCAGGTAATCACGAATGGAATAGTGGCACATTGAAGTGGCATGGCTATTCATTTGTAACCTACATGCGAAGTTTCTTTGAGAAAACCTTAGCGCGTGGTGGATATAGTGATCAAGAAATCAGCGAAATAGTAAAAACGCATGATGCCGTTATAACTCCAAAAGGTGAATACGCCTCTGGCTACACAGGAATTGAGTATTTCGGTGAAATGGGTGTGCTTATACAACACTATATGATGGAACGCGGTGGTAAAGGATCAGGGGGCGATTTACCAGTTTATCAGGGGCACCATTTCGCCGCTGGAAGCGGTAACTTAACTGAGAATATTGATGTACTAATGGCGGGACACTGGCATCATCCTCAATATGGAGTTTTTGGGGATAAGCTGCATATAGTTGGAGGATCTATTTCGGGTCTTTCTGACTATGAACTAAAACGAGGCTATAGGCCTACAGCTTCTGGAACATTAATTCACTTAGGCGGTGGTCTACCTCCGCAGGTAGAGTTTATTTCAGAGCAAGCTTTAAATC
>NZ_JBASOH010000032.1:0-1766 GCF_049658005.1 Azovibrio sp.
GCACCTGGCCGTCGCCGGAGCGGGCCCCCTCGCGGCGATCCGGGTCGAGTAGCAGTAGCGGGCTTTCCAGAGCCGGCCCGTGGGTGACGCCCAGATGAATTTCATAGCCGCTCATCGCCGGGCGGCCTTCCAGGAGGAGGTGGCCCTGCACATTCTGCAACTGCTTTTCCGGCGCCAGGGTGGTTTCGCAATCCAGCCAGCCCAGGCCGGGCGAGCTGCCCGGCGGCCCTTCCAGCCCGTGCGGATCATCAATGGCCCGGCCCAGCATCTGGTAGCCGCCGCATAGGCCGATCACCTTGCCGCCGTAGCGTAGATGCCGTGCAAGATAAGGCGCCCAGCCCTGCTGGCGCAGCCAGTCGAGGTCGGCCCGCACCGCCTTGGAGCCGGGCAGCACCACGAGATCGGCCGGGGGCGGCGGCTGACCCGGGCCGATCCACTGGAAATCCACCTCGGGGTGCAGGCGCAGGGGATCGAGGTCGTTGTGGTTGGCCGTGCGCGGGTAGGCCGGGGCGATCACCCTGAGACGGGCCGCGGATTTATCCGCCTGGCCCGTGGCGATGGCATCTTCTGCATCCAGAAAGAGGCCGTGCAGGTAGGGCAGCACCCCCAGCACCGGCTTGCCGGTGCGCCGTTCCAGCCAGTCCAGGCCGGGGGCAAGAAGGGCCCTATCGCCCCGAAAGCGGTTGATGACGAAACCCACGACCCGGTTCTGTTCGGATGCGGAGAGTAGCGCCAGCGTCCCCACCAGATGGGCGAACACGCCGCCCCGGTCGATGTCGGCGATCAGGATCACCGGGCAATCCACCGCCTCGGCAAACCCCATGTTGGCGATGTCCCTGGCGCGCAGGTTGATTTCCGCCGGGCTGCCGGCGCCTTCCACCAGCACGGTTTCGTAGCCCTCGCTCAGGCGGCGCCAGGAGGCGAGCACCGCCGCCATCGCCCGAGGCTTGTAGGCGTGGTAGGCCTTGGCATCCAGATCGGCGACCACCCGGCCGTGCAGGATCACCTGGGCCTCCTTGTCGGTGCTGGGCTTCAGGAGCACCGGATTGAAATCGGTATGGGGCAAGAGCCCCGCCGCCTGGGCCTGCAGCGCCTGGGCCCGGCCAATTTCACCCCCGTCTGCGGTGACGGCGGAATTCAAGGCCATGTTCTGCGGCTTGAAGGGCGCCACCCGCACGCCGCGGCGTTTGAGGATGCGACACAGGGCCGCCACCAGGGTGGATTTGCCGGCATCCGAAGTACAGCCCTGGATCATCAGGGAGGGAAAAGTCATTCGTTTTCTGCCGCAAAAAACCCCGGCCTACCCAGGGCTTTGGTTATAAAATCGCGCCTCTTTGCAACACGGTGCCCCAACCTTGCGCCGGATTATCCCATGGACTTGCTGGCTGAGCTGTTTGCTGCACATCCCTCCTTGCATCTGCCCCTGGCCGCGCTGGCCGCGGTGCTGCTCGACCAGATCCTGGGCGAACCCCGCCGCTTTCATCCCCTCACGGGGTTCGGCCGGCTCGTCGCCTGGCTCGAAGCGGCCTTGAACCGTGCCGGCGGCCGCGGCCATGGCCTCCTGGCCTGGTGCCTGGCCGTCCTGCCGCTGCTGGGCCTGGCCTTCTGGCTGCGGCAGCGGCCCGGCTGGGGCTGGTATCTGGATGTGCTCCTCGGTTATTTCTCCCTGGGCGCCAAGAGCCTCGCCCAGCACGGCGAGGCCGTGCGCCGGCCCCTCGCCGCCCAGAACCTGCCCGAGGCCCGCCGCCGCGTGAGTTGGCTGGTCT
>NZ_JBASOH010000033.1:0-26833 GCF_049658005.1 Azovibrio sp.
GCGAGGCGCTCGTCCTGCAGAAGCTCTTGACCCAGCGTTTCGGTGTCTTGCCGGCGGATGCCGTTGGCAAGATTGCAGCGGCTTCTGCCGAGCAGATCGACACCTGGGTGGACCGCGTACTGGACGCAAGGAGCCTGGAAGAAGTCTTCCGTCCGTGAGCGAGGAGCCCCTACTTGGAGCAAAGAAAAGAAAGAAAAGAGAAAGAAAAGGGGCCAGGTTCATTTATCTCAGTCGCTGGACGGCGCTAAAGCAAGAAGGGGTCGGTTCTCGCAATCAAGCCTCCATAAAAAGCGCACACAACCGACCGGCCGCCTCGCACCGGCGGCGAGGTCTGCCGACCCCGGAACGCCTTTCCTCTCAAGACGGGGGTCGGGACACGCTTGATTTCTGCCAGGCCCCTGACCCTCAAACTACCGAGGGCTCAGTTCCCTGTAGGGGGCGTTCAGGTTTATTTGCGTGGGCGCCTCGAAAAACCTCGTTTTCAAAACCCCGCTCGTTATGAATCATTTAGTTAAATTGTTGGGATGAGGAAAATTGCGGGGTTTTCGAGATCCGCATTTCTGGGTCAGATGACCTTGGGCTTTTCCTTCCACCCTTCGTTCAGGCTCATTCCTCATGGGGCGAGGCTCGATCATGCCGGCCGGGAAAACTTCGATTACCATGACCTCCCTCGCCTCGATGCCGATGCCGATGCCGGGATGCTTTACGATGACGGCGCGAAGATGGCGGCTTGACACCCCTTTTTTTGTGACATCGGCATTGCTTCCGCCCTGCCGGATGAAAGCGAAACCCCATGCACCGAGCCTTGATCGAAACTGTCCAGGATGAAGGCTTCCCTCTTTGGGTCGAGGCCCTGCAGCGCGCCCGGGAGATCCTGCGCCCGGCTGCCACTGCGCTTCTCGTCCGCCACGTGAAGGGAGTCGGCAGTCGCGGGGGATGCGGGGGAGTCGAACTGCTGCAAACTGATCGAATTTCATCGCCCGCCACGCCCGTGCGGGAACACGCCAGGGACGACAAAACCTCATGACTTACGCCCACTTCATTGCCCGCCGCGAGCGCCTCCTTGCAACCATCGCCGATGGCATCGCCCTCCTTCCCACCGCCCCGGAACAGGTCCGCAACCGGGACAGCCACTATCCCTACCGCTTCGATTCCTATTTCTGGTATCTCACCGGCTTTCCCGAGCCCGAGGCGGTGCTGGTGCTGGCCGGCGGCAAGTCCATCCTGTTTTGCCGGGACAAGGACGAGGAGCGGGAAACCTGGGAGGGTTTTCGCTACGGCCCGGAGGCGGCAAAGCTCGGCTTCGGCTTCGATGCGGCGTATTCCATCGCCCGCCTCGAGGAGATGCTGCCCGAGCTGATGGCGAATCGCCCCGCCCTCTGGCACACCCTGGGCCTGGATCCGGATTGGGACGCCCGCATCGGCAGGGCCTTGAACGCCGTGCGCAGTGAGGCCCGGGCCGGCAAGCAGCCGCCGCAGGTGATCCACGACCTACGTCAAGCGCTCGATGCCATGCGCCTCGTCAAGGATGCGACGGAGCTGGAAATCATGGCACGCTCCGCCGCCATCGCCGCCGCCGGCCACGCCCGGGCCATGGCCGCCTGCCGGCCGGGCCTGGCCGAGTACGAACTGGAGGCGGAGCTCACCTACGAATTCCGCCGCCGCGGCGCCTCTAGCCATGCCTATGCCCCGATCGTCGCCGGCGGCGCCAATGCCTGCATCCTTCATTATGTGGAGAACGACAAGCGGCTCGCCGCGGGCAGCCTGGTGCTGATCGACGCGGGCTGCGAGCTGGAGGGCTACGCCGCCGACATCACCCGCACCTTCCCGGTCGATGGCCGCTTCAGTCCGGTGCAAAAGGATTGCTATGAAATCGTCCTCGCCGCCCAGGCCGCCGCCATCGCCGCCATCCGCCCCGGCGCCCATTGCATGGCCCCCCATGACGCCGCGCTCCGGGTGCTGGTGCAGGGCATGGTGGATCTGCGCCTCCTTACCGGCAGCGTAGACGGCCTGATCGAAGCCGGGGACTACAAACGGTTCTACATGCACCGCACCAGCCACTGGCTGGGGCTGGACGTGCATGATGCGGGGGAGTACAAGATCGGTGCGGAGTGGCGGCCGCTTGCGCCGGGCATGGTGCTGACGGTGGAGCCCGGCCTCTACCTGCGTCCCGGGGCGGATGTGCCGGAACCCCTGCAGGGCATCGGCATCCGCATCGAGGACGACGTGATGGTGACCCCGGAAGGCGGCCGGGTTTATACCCACGCCCCGAAGACGGTGGCGGAAATCGAGGAGATCATGGCGCATGACTGAGCCGCAACAGACCGAGCCGCAACAGACCGAGCCGCAGCAGACCGAGCTGCAGCAGACCGAGCTGCAGCAGACCGAGCCGCAACAGACCGAGCCGCAGCAGACCGAACTGCAGCAGACGGACATCCTGATCATCGGTGCCGGCCCCGTCGGCCTGACCCTGGCGCTGGCGCTGGCAGACAGCCCCTGGCGGGTGACGCTGGTGGACAAGCGGCCCTTGGCGGATCAGGCGGCCGATCCCCGGGCGCTCGCCCTCTCTCACGGCGCGCGGCAGCTGCTCGAGCCGCTCGGGGCCTGGCCGGCCCGGGCCGTTACCGCCATCGAGACCATCCACGTCTCCCAGAAAGGCGGCTTTGGCCGCACCCTGATCGACCGGAGCGAATTGGAGCTGCCGGCCCTGGGTTATGTGCTGCGCTACAAGGACTTGGCGGCCCGCCTCCAGGCCGGCGTGCAAGAACTGCCGACCTGCACCTGCCTGGATGAAACGAGGCTCGTCAGCCTCGAGCGCGGGAGCGGTGGAGTAGCCGGGAGTGGAATAGCCAATGGTCTTGCCCCCCTGGCCACCCTGGAGCGCCGCGGCGAGACCCTATGCCTGCGCCCCCGGCTGGTGGTCCATGCCGAAGGCACTCCTGGCGACGAGGCCGGGGTCGAGGTGGCCGACTATGGCCAGGAAGCGATCATCTGCGATGCGCTTGCCGACCGGCCCCACGGCCACCGCGCCTGGGAGCGCTTCACCCCGGACGGGCCCTTGGCCCTCCTGCCGCTGGAGGCGGGCTACTCGGTGGTGTTCACCGTACCCTCGGCCAGGGCCGATGCCCTGATGGCCCTCGATGACGACGCCTTCCTCAAAGCCCTGGCGCAGCAGTTCGGCAGCCGTTTCGGCTTTACCCAGGTCGGCCGGCGCGACCGCTTTCCCCTCGCCCTGCGCCAGCGGCGCGAGTTGGTCCTGGGCCGCGAAGTCTGGATCGGTAACAGTGCCCAGACCCTGCACCCGGTCTCCGGCCAGGGCTACAACCTGGGCCTCAGGGATGCCTGGGAGCTTGCCGAGAGCCTCTTTGCCGGGGGCGACGATCCCGGCGCCGCCCCGACCCTGGCCGCCTATGCCGCCCGCCGCAGGCTGGATCGCAGCGGCGGCGCCTTCTTTACCGACCGGGTGGTGCGCCTGTTCTCCAACGATCTGCCGCCGCTACGCTGGGCCCGGGGCCTGGGGCTGCTGGCCCTGGATCTGCTCCCCCCGCCCCGGCATTTCCTCGCCCGACGCATGATCTGGGGGGCGCGGGCCTGGTGATCCCCGTCAGCGCCGCGCCTTCGCGCTGGAACTGTTTCCGGATTCATGAAAACCGTGGCAGCGTGACTATTTTTTAGGCAGCGCCTGGGGTAGAATCCGCCCCCTTTCCTGCTCTCTTTCTTGATTCCACCATGGAATTTTGCGGCTTTACCCTGCGCAACCCTCTCTTCCTCGCTCCCATGGCGGGCGTGACGGATCGCCCGTTCCGCCAGCTTTGCAAGCGGCTCGGGGCGGGTCTGGCCGTGTCCGAGATGGTCACTTCCAATTCGCTCCTCTATGGCAGCGCCAAGACCCTCCGCCGGGCCAATCACGACGGCGAGGTGGAGCCCATCGCGGTGCAGATCGCCGGGGCCGAGCCGGCCATGCTGGCCGAGGCCGCCCGTTACAACGTCGCGAACGGAGCCCAGATCATCGACATCAACATGGGTTGCCCGGCCAAGAAAGTCTGTAACGTCATGGCCGGTTCCGCCCTGATGCAGGATGAAGCCCTGGTGGCGCGCATCCTGGAGGCGGTGGTGGCGGCCGTGCCCGATACCCCGGTGACGCTGAAATTCCGCACCGGCTGGAACCGCCAGCACAAGAACGCCCCCCGCATCGCCCGCATCGCCCAGGAATCGGGCATCCGTGCCGTGGCCATCCACGGCCGCACCCGCGCCGACCAGTACACCGGCGAGGCCGAGTACGACACCATCGCCCAGGTGAAGTCGGAAATCCGCATCCCGGTAATCGCCAACGGCGACATCACCTCGCCCGAGAAGGCGAAGTTCGTGCTCGACTACACCCGGGCCGACGGGGTGATGATCGGCCGCGCCGCCCAGGGGCGGCCCTGGCTGTTCCGGGAAATCGAACATTATCTGCGGACCGGCGAGAAGCTGGCCCCGCCCCGGGTGGGTGAAATCCACGCCATCCTCATGGGCCACTTGCAGGAGCTGTATGCTTTCTACGGCGAGGACACGGGCGTAAAGGTGGCTCGTAAGCATATTTCCTGGTACACCAGAGGCCTCACCGGTTCGGCCGCCTTCAGGAAGGCCATGAACCAGTTGCCTGACCTGGACCTGCAGCAGCGGGCAGTGAACGACTTCTTCCGCCACCTGGCAGAGCGGTCCGAACATCTCGAATACGAAGCAGAGGAGGAACTGGCAGCATGAGTCAGCAACAAGACATTGCGGCCTGCGTGCTCGGCGCCCTGGAGAAATATTTCCGCGACCTGGACGGGGAGAAGCCCACGGACGTCTACGACATGGTGATGAAGAGCGTCGAGCGCCCCATGCTCGAAGTGGTACTCAGGCAGGCCGGCGGCAACCAGACCCAGGCGGCGGAGATGCTTGGCATCAACCGTAACACCCTGCGCAAGAAACTCACCGAATTCCAACTGATCTGAAGAACCCTCCATGACCATCAAACAAGCCTTGATTTCCGTCTCCGACAAGACGGGCGTTCTCGAATTCGCGCAGGGCCTGGTGGCCCAGGGCGTCAAGCTGCTGTCCACCGGCGGCACCGCGAAAATGCTGCGCGACGCCGGCCTGGCCGTGACCGAGATCGGCGATTACACCGGCTTTCCGGAAATGCTCGATGGCCGCGTCAAGACCCTGCACCCCAAGGTGCATGGCGGCATCCTGGCCCGGCGCGACCTGCCTGAGCATATGGCCACCCTCGCAGCGCACGGCATCCCCACCATCGACCTGGTCTGCGTCAACCTCTACCCCTTTGCCGCCACCATCGCCAAGCCCGGCGTGACGCTGGCCGACGCCATCGAGAACATCGACATCGGCGGCCCCGCCATGGTCCGCTCCGCGGCCAAGAACTATGCCGGCGTCGCCATCGTCACCGACCCGGCCGACTACCCGCGCCTGCTCGATGAAATGAGCGCCAATGGCGGCGCCCTGGCGCTTGCCACCCGGTTTCACCTCGCCAGGAAAGCCTTCACCCACACCGCCCGCTACGACGGCATGATCGCCAACTGGCTGACCGGCCTGGAAGACGGCGTAGAAGCACAGCCCAACATAGCCGCGCCCGCGCCATCGATCTTCCCCGCCCGGCTGCAACTGGCCTTCGACCGGGGCGAAATCCTGCGTTACGGCGAAAATGCCCACCAGAGCGCCGCCTTCTACCGCGATACCGTCGCCTTGCCGGGCAGCATCGCCAGCTATACCCAGTTACAGGGCAAGGAACTGTCCTACAACAACATCGCCGACTCGGACGCCGCTTGGGAATGCGTCAAGTCCTTCGCGGGCCCGGCCTGCGTCATCGTCAAGCACGCCAACCCCTGCGGCGTGGCCGTGGAGGGCACCTTGTTGCGCGCTTATGAAAAGGCCTTCCTGACCGATCCCACCTCGGCCTTCGGCGGCATCCTCGCCTTTAACGGCGAAGTGGGCATCGACGTGGTCCAGGCCATGAGCGAAAGAAAGCACTTCGTCGAAGTGCTGATCGCCCCTGCCTTCACCGCCGAAGCCAGGGCCGCCCTGGCGGCGAAGCAGAACCTGCGCGTGCTGGAAGTGCCGCTGGCGGCACGCGACCAGAACAAGCTCGAACTAAAGCGCGTCGGCGGCGGTCTCCTGGTGCAGACGCCGGACGACTTCACGGCGGAGATCAGTAGTCTCAAGGTCGTGACCAAGGTCCAACCCACCCTGCCGCAGCTCGAAGACCTGCTCTTTGCCGAGCGCGTCGCCAAGTTCGTCAAGTCCAACGCCATCGTCTTTTGCGGCGGCGGCATGACCCTGGGGATCGGCGCCGGCCAGATGAGCCGCGTCGATTCCACCCGCATCGCCACCTTCAAGGCGCAGAACGCCGGCCTGTCGCTCGCGGGCTCGGTCGTCGCTTCCGACGCCTTCTTTCCGTTTCGCGATGGGGTCGATGTGCTGGCCGAAGCCGGCGCCGCCGCCGTGATCCAGCCGGGCGGCTCGATGCGCGACGAGGAAGTCATCGCCGCCGCCGACGAACATGGAATCGCCATGGTATTTACCGGCACACGACATTTCCGGCACTAAAAAGGGGGCATCATGAAACTACTCGTCATCGGTTCCGGCGGCCGCGAGCACGCCCTGGCCTGGAAACTGGCCAAGACGCCCGGTCTGCAACGGGTTTGCGTGGCGCCCGGCAATGCCGGCACGGCCCGGGAACATGAGCTGGAAAATGTGAACCTCACCGATACCGCGGCCCTGGCGGATTTTGCCGAGCAGAACGGCATCCACCTGACCGTGGTCGGGCCGGAAGCGCCGCTCGCCGCCGGGGTGGTGGATCTCTTCCGGGCCCGGGGGCTGAAGATTTTCGGGCCGACCCAGGCTGCGGCCCAGCTCGAATCCTCCAAGGATTTCGCCAAGCGTTTCATGACGCGGCACAAGATTCCCACCGCCGCCTTCGAGACCTTTGCCGATCCCAGGGCGGCCCACGCTTATGTGGAGGCCAGGGGCGCGCCCATCGTCATCAAGGCCGATGGCCTGGCGGCCGGCAAGGGCGTGGTGGTGGCGATGCACCTGGACGAAGCCCATGCCGCCATCGACGACATGCTGTCCGGCAACAAGCTGGGCGATGCCGGCGCCCGCGTCGTGATCGAGGATTTCCTCGACGGCGAGGAAGCGAGCTTCATCGTCATGGTCGATGGCAAAAATGTCCTGCCCCTGGCCTCCAGCCAGGATCACAAGCGCCTGCTCGACGGCGACCGGGGCCCCAACACCGGCGGCATGGGCGCCTATTCCCCGGCCCCTTGCGTCACCCCGGAAATCCATGCCAAAGCCATGCGGGAAATCATTCTCCCCACCGTGCGCGGCATGGCGGCCGACGGCATGCCCTACACCGGTTTCCTCTACGCCGGCCTGATGATCGGCAAGGATGGCTCGGTGAAGACCCTGGAATTCAACTGCCGCATGGGCGACCCGGAAACTCAGCCGATCATGATGCGCCTCAAGTCCGACCTGCTCGATCTGCTGGAACACGCGGTAGCCGGCACCCTGGATCAGGTGGAAGCCGAATGGGACCGGCGCGTGGCCCTGGGTGTGGTCCTGGCCGCCGCCAACTACCCTGAAAAGCCCAGAACGGGCGATGGCATCCAGGGCCTGCCGCCCGGCAACAGCTTTGGCGAGGATGCCCATGTTTTCCATGCCGGCACCACCTATGTCGATGGTCAGGTGGTGACGGCGGGCGGCCGGGTGCTGTGCGTCACCGCCCTGGGCGAGAACGTCAAGCTGGCCCAGAAGCGGGCCTACGAGGCGCTCAGTGAAATTCACTTCGAAGGCATGCAATACCGCAAGGATATTGGCCATCGGGCGATCAGCCGCTGATTTTTTGACGACGGCTTTTGCTCCTGACGCGCGCGGGCGGGGCAATCCGGCTGGCGGTGTCTGAGTCACGCAGCGGCGACTCCAGCCCGCCGAGCCCCAGTCGAGGCCGCCCGCCATCGAGGTGGTGCCCGGCAGCAAAAAACCATCCCAGCCGCCCCACCCCCAAAGCCCACCCCCAAAGCCCACCCCCAAAGCCAGCAGACAATGGACACCCAGATCCTCAAAACCTACTTCACCGGCCTGCAAAACCGCATCGTCAGCGAACTCGAAGCCTTCGATGGCCAGCCCTTTCGCAGCGACTCCTGGGATAGGCCCGAGGGCGGCGGCGGGATCTCCCGGCTGATCGAAGCGGGTAACTGTTTTGAACGCGGCGGGGTGAATTTCTCCCACGTCACCGGCCAGTCGCTGCCGGCTTCAGCCACCGCCCACCGGCCGGAACTGGCCGGGCGGGCCTGGGAGGCGATGGGGGTGTCGCTGGTGCTGCATCCGGAGAACCCCTACTGCCCCACGGCGCACATGAACGTGCGCTGTTTCGTCGCGACGAAGGCAGGCCAAGCGCCGGTTTGGTGGTTCGGCGGCGGCATGGACATGACCCCCTATTACGGTGTGGAGGCGGATGTGCGCCATTTTCACGCCACCTGCCGCGATGCCCTGGCGCCCTTCGGAGCCGAGGTTTATCCAAAGTACAAAAAGTGGTGCGACGAGTATTTCTTCCTCAAGCACCGCAACGAGCCGCGGGGCGTGGGGGGCATCTTTTTCGATGATCTCGATGAAGGCGGGTTCGAGCGTTGTTTTGCCCTGACCCAGGCCGTGGGGGACGCTTTCACCCAGGCCTATCTGCCGGTGCTGGCCCGGCGCCGGGATGTGCCTTATGGCGAGCGGGAGCGGGATTTTCAGCTCTACCGCCGCGGCCGCTATGTCGAATTCAACCTGGTATTCGACCGAGGCACCCTGTTTGGCCTGCAATCGGGAGGGCGCACCGAGTCAATCCTGATGTCCCTGCCGCCGGTGGTGAAGTGGCGCTACGACTGGCACCCCGAAGCCGGAACGCCGGAAGCAGAACTTCATGAAGTCTTTCTATCGCCCCGGGATTGGTGCTGAATGTCGCGATAGACGGCGAGGGGGCTCTCTTTTTCCGCCGCGAGGCGGTGTTGCTGGCGTAGATCCCGGTGCACCGCCGCCCGCATGATGAGCATGGAAACCATGGGGGTGGTCATCAGGAGGAACAGGGTGATGCGCCGGTTGCGGAACTTGGGTTGGCACTTGAGTTAAAAGACGCTGCTACACGCGCTGCTACACGAGATATTCCGGCAACTTGGCTTGCCTGGGTAACGGACCGCTCACTCCCAAGGGGCAATCTTTGCCCGCCTCGCAGCAAGCGGGCAATGGCGGGTTGTCCGGCCAGGAAATCCCGTTCAAGCTGCCACTGCCCAATCTTGCGATGCGGGTTGTTGATTACGGCCTGCGGCTTGGCGGGTTTCTTCCGACAAGGCCGCCGTCACTATTTGCGCCTTGAATGTCGCACGGTGTTGCTTATCCTTCGTTCCCTCTTTCATGTCCCTTTCATCCGCTCAGCCCAGGTTTGGCCGACTCTCCGAAAAACATGAGCGCCGCAACATTCAAGGGATCCAAATAATGGGTTCATCATCGACAATGGTCCCAACGATCTGCAGTATCTCGCCCTTGGCAAATCCGGCGCCGGTGGGTTGGCTGAGGATGAGGTTGAAGATCTCGTTTCCTTCCTTGAGGGCATCGCCCAGGATGTCGACCGAGATGGTGCCGGAAGTGTCGCCGGCCTTGATCGTCAGGGTATCGGCGACGGCCGTGTAGTCGACGTCCGCCTTGGCGGCATTCTTGGCCTTGCTGTCGGCCGTGGTGTAGTCCACCGTGACGTCCTGGCTGGCTGGCTCACTGAGCAGGACGATAAATTGCATCTTGCCGACATCGCCGTCTTTGCCTTCGAGGAATTTGTAAGTGTTTACGGAAATACTGGCCATGATCGGACCCCCCTGAATGAAAAGAATAAGTTCAAGCTATTGGAAATTTTGGTGCGCGTCAATCCAGGTTCAGCGGTTGAAATCCTCATGGTCCGACGGCGGGGGTTTTGGGTGTTTCGTTCGCAGGGCGGGGCTCTCCAGTTTCCATGCAATTTCAATCGTGGAAGTTGGGCTGAATGTCGCGATAGACGGCGATGGGGCTCTCTTTTTCCGCCGCGAGGCGGTGTTGCTGGCGTAGATCCCGGTGCACCGCCGCCCGCATGATGAGCATGGAAACCATGGGGGTGGTCATCAGGAGGAACAGGGTGATGAGCAGTTCGTGGAGCACGGGTCGGGTTTCCAGGGTCGAGAAGAGCAGCATCGAGGCGATCAGGATGCAGCCTGTGCCCAGGGTGATGGTGATGGCCGGACCGTGAATGCGTTGATAGAAATGGGGCAGGCGCAGCAGGCCCAGGCAGCCGGTCAGGGTGAAGCCGCCGCCCAGGACGAGCAGGGCGGCGGTTGGCAGGCTGGCCCAGAGGGGCAGGTGATCCCAGTGGCTCATGGTGTTTTCCTGGCGGTCGTGGTGGCAAGCGGCTTCATTCGATGATCTCGCCGCGCATCAGGAATTTGGCCATGGCAATGGTGGAGACGAAACCGAGCAGGGCAATCAGCAGGGCGACCTCAAAATAAATCATGCTGCCGTAACGGATGCCGAGCAAGAGGCACATCAGCATGCTGCATATCCATAGCGTATCGAGCGCCAGGACGCGGTCCTGGGCCGACGGCCCGATCAGGAGGCGCAGGCAGCAGAGCAGGGCGGCGATGCTGACACAACTCATCGCAAAGATCAGGGCGATGGGCAGGACGTGGTTCATGCGGGGCTCCCCTCAAAAATCTGCATCAAGGGTTGTTCGTATTCCTGCTTGATGGTGTCGATCCACCACTGGGCATCATGCAGGTCGAAAACGTGCAGCACCAGTTCGTGGCTGTCCGGCAGCAGTTCCACCCAGACCGTGCCCGGCGTCAGGTTGATGATGCCGGCCAGCACGGCCAGGCCATGCGGGCTCTGCATTTCCAGGGGAATGCGGATGAACTGGGAATTCAATCCCGTCGGGCGGGCCAACAGGATGATGCGGCTGACGTTAATGCAGGAGTGCAGTATTTCGAGGCTGGCTTTGCCCAGCAGTCTGACGAGCAGCAGGGGGCGATGCAGGCGCGCATGACCGTGCGGCTGCAGGGGCCGTGCCAGCAGGGGGGCGATGATGGCCAGCACGCTCCCCAGGAGCAGATGCGCCGCGGCCAGGCTCTGGTTCAGTAACAGCCAGGTCAGCAGCAGTGCCAAGGAGAGCAGGGGCGAGGGAAGCAGGCGTTTCACGGGCGTGCTCCGGCCGGAGCGGCGATGACGGGAGCCGACAGGACGCCTTCCACATAATGTTCCGGTTGGGCCAGGTCCTGGCTGACCCGGCCCAGATAGTCGAACAAGGGGCCGGCATAGATCGTCATGGCGATGCACAGCAGCAGCAGCAGGCTGATGGGCAGGGCCTCAGAATGCTGCAGGCTGGGTGGCTGAATGTTGCCGGAGGCCCAGAAGGTGCGCACGCCAAAGCGCATCAGGGCAATGATGCCGGCCAGGCCGGAGCAGAAGATCAGCAGGATCAACCCGCCGTTTTGCAGGGGCACGGTGCTGCTGCCATTGAGCAAGGCATGAAAGAGGCTGAATTTGGCGATAAAGCCCGAGAGGGGCGGCAGGCCGGTGATCACCAGGGCGCTGCCGGCAAAGGCCAGGCCGAGAAAGGCCAGCGCGGCGGGAATGCCGACCCCTACGGGTTCTTCGGGTTTTTCCTCGATGGCAAACGCTTCCATGGTCAAGGCCAGTAACGCGGTGCCGGGGGTGCGGATGCGTTCAATGAGACCGATCAGCAGCAAGAAGGCGGCGATGGCCAGGGTGGAGCCGAGCAGGTAGTATAGGCCGGCGCCGAGCAGGCCGGGCTGATTGCTGCCGATGATGGCCATCAGGGTGCCGGACGAAATGATCGCCGCATAGCCCGCCATGCGCCCCGGTTCCTGGGCGGCGAGCGTGCCCAGTGTGCCAAACAGCAGGGTCGCCATGCCGCCCCAGAACAAGGCTTCCAGGCCAAACCCGGCCAGAGGCCCGTCCGCAAAGGCCAGGGG
The DNA here is from genome assembly GCF_049658005.1 of Azovibrio sp. NCBI lineage: Bacteria > Pseudomonadati > Pseudomonadota > Betaproteobacteria > Rhodocyclales > Rhodocyclaceae > Azovibrio > Azovibrio sp. The sequence goes on from NZ_JBASOH010000033.1 coordinate 12,027, forward strand.
CCAGAGGCGGATGATGGCGTAGAGGCCCACCTTGGTCATCAGCACCAGCATCGCCGCCACGGGCGGTGAGGCGGCGGCGTAGGTGGTGGGCAGCCAGAAGCCGAGCGGCCACATGGCGCCCTTGGTGAGGAAGGCCAGGGCCAGGATCAGGGCGCCGATTTGCAGCAGGGGGAGGTCCTCCGGCGCGAGGACGGCGATGCGGGGCCCCAGATCGGCCATGTTGAGGGTGCCGGTGCAGGCATAGATCAGGGCGATGCCGATCAGGAACAGCAGGGAGGCTGCCAGATTGATGGCGATGTATTGCATGCCGGCCCGGATGCGGGCGGTGTTGTAGCCGTGCAGCACCAGACCGTAGGAGGCCGCCAGCATGACCTCGAAAAAGACAAACAGGTTGAACAGGTCGTGCGTCAGGAAGGCGCCGTTGATGCCCATCAGCAGGAACAGGAACAGGGAATGGAAGTGCGCTCCGATGCGGCTCCAGCCGTGATGCGAGAAGATCAGCGCCGCCAGGGACAGCACTGCCGTCAGCACCAGCATCAGGGTGGACAGCCGGTCGGCTACCAGGGCGATGCCGAACGGTGCCATCCAGTTGGCGGCCAGATAGACCCCCATCGAACCCGGCCACAGTTCCTGGTCGGTCTGCCAGAACAGCACCAGGGCAGCGGCGAGCAGGAGCAGGTGGCAGCCCAGGTCGATGGCGAATTTGAGGCCATGCCGTTTGGCGTTGACCGGGATCAGGACGGCGCCCGCCAGCAGCGGCAGCAGGATGGGCGCCAGAATCAGGTGCTGAATCCAGGGCAGGCTGCTCATGCGCCCGGTTCCTTGCCGTCGACGTGGTCGGTGCCGGTCAGGCCCCGGGCGCCGATCATGACCACCAGATACAGGGCGGTGGTGGCAAAGCCGATGACGATGGCGGTCAGTACCAGGGCCTGCGCGAGCGGGTCGGCGTATTCCCCGAGGCTGGGCGTGCCGGGATTCAGGGTCAGGGGCGCCTTGTCGATCCAGAGCCGGCCCATCATGAAGATGAACAGGTTGACCGCGTAGGACATCAGCATCAGGCCGATGATGATCTGGAAGGTGCGCGGGCGCAGGATCAGCCAGATGCCGGAACCAAACAGCACCCCGATGGCAAGGGAGATGACCGCTTCCATCAGTGCGCCTCCGGTGCGGGGCCCGTGCGTTCCGGCTGGCGGTGGCTGCGGATCGACTGATGGTGGCTGCGGATCGACTGATGGCCCAGGGCGACCAGGATCAACATGGTGCTGCCCACCACGGTGGCGGATACGCCCAGGTCAAAGAAAAAGGCGCTGGGAAAATGCAGTTCGCCCAGCAGGGGCAGCTGCAGATGGGCGGTATGGCTGGTGAGGAAGGGGTAGCCGAAGGCCCAGGCGCCCAGGCCGGTGGTGCAGGCGAGGCTGAGGCCGTAACCGAGCCAGCGGTGCGGGCGCAGATGCAGGTGGGTTTCGACCCAGTGCGTACCGGCCAGCATGTACTGGACGATGAGGGCGATCGAGAAGATCAGCCCGGCCACGAAACCGCCGCCGGGGAGGTGATGGCCGCGCAGGAAGAAATAGACCGCGGTGATGCCCATGAAGGGCAGCAGCAGCCGCATGTAGATGCCGGCGACCAGCAGATAGCCGCTATTGGCCTGTACGGCGGGCGTCTGGCGGGTGGCCGCATCGAGCGGGCTGGTTTGCTGGGAGGGAATGACCATGCTCTCCGGGGCCGGGCGAAACCGCCGCAGCAGGGCATAGACCGTGATGGCGACCGTGCTGAGCACCGTGATTTCGCCCAGGGTGTCGAAACCCCGGAAATCGACCAGCAATACATTCACCGCGTTGGTGCCGCCGCCCTCGGGCAGGGCTTTTTCCAGAAAGAAGGCGGCGATGCCGTCCGGCATGGGACGCACCAGCACGGCATAACTGAGCCAGGCCAGGCCGAGCCCGCCGCTGATGGCCAGTGCCATGTCCCGGTAGTGGCGCAGCCTTGCATGCCAGGGGGAGGTGAGTTGCAATTCCCCGGGCCTCAGGCGCGGCGGCAGCCAGCGCAGGCCGAGCAAGATGAGGATGGTGGTCACGGTTTCCACCGTCAACTGGGTCAGGGCCAGGTCGGGGGCGGATAGCCAGAGGAAGGTGAGGGAAGTGACGATGCCGGTGCCGCCGGCCAGGGCCAGGGCGGCCAGGCGGTGGTACTTGGCCTGCCAGGCGGCGGCCAGGGCGCAAGCGCAACCGATGGCCCAGAACATGACAAAGAAAGGATCGGGCGCCTGCGGCGGCGCGGCCAGGCCGCCGGGCGGCAGACCCACCAGCAGGGCGGGGACCAGGATCAGGGCCAGGATCATGGCCTGCAACTGGGGCTGGAGTCGCTGGGTGTCGAGATAGCGCAACAGGAAGCCGGCCAGCCGGCTCAGGCCGAGCATGGCGCTCTCATAGGCTTGTGCGCCGCTCAAACGATGTAGCAGCGGCGAGAGCTTGCGCCGGTCCGGATTGAAGCGGCGCAACAGCACCTGATAGCACCAGGCGCCCAGGGTCAGGGCCAGGAAGCTCATCAACAGCGGCAGGTTGAAGCCGTGCCAGATGGCCAGGCTGTAGCGGGGCGTGTCCGGCCCCAGCACGGAAAACACCGCCTCGTGCAGGAAGGGCCCGATGCTGATGTCCGGGGCCACGCCCACCACCAGGCAGGCGAGGACCAGCAGTTCCACGGGGAAGCGCATCCAGCGGGGCGGTTCATGGGGTTCCCGGGGCAGGGGCTGGGCAGGGTGACCAAAAAAGACGGCAATGAAACGCAGCGAGTACACCACCCCGAAAATCCCCACGGCCATGGCGGCATAAGACATCCACCAGTTGTTGTCGCCGCCGACCAGCAGGGTTTCGGCGAAGAACATCTCCTTGGAAAGGAAGCCATTCAGCAGCGGTACCCCGGCCATGGCGCCGCTGGCAACGATGGCCAGGGTGGCCGTGTAGGGCATCTTCGGGTACAGGCCGCGCAATAGCCGCATGTCCCGGGTGCCGGTTTCGTGGTCGATGATGCCCACCGCCATGAACAAGGAGGCCTTGAAGGTGGCGTGATTGAGGGTGTGGAAGATCGCCACCACCATGGCCAGCGGCGTGCCGATCCCGAGCAGGGTGGTGATCAGGCCCAGGTGGCTGATGGTGGAGTAGGCCAGCAGCCCCTTCATGTCGCGCTGGAAAATGGCGGCAAAGGCGCCCAGCAGCAGGGTGCAGGTGCCAGCCCCGGCGATGATCCAGGTCCAGGCTTCGGTGCCGGCCAGCACCGGCCACAGGCGCATCAGCAGGAATACCCCGGCCTTCACCATGGTGGCGGAATGCAGATAGGCCGACACCGGGGTGGGCGCCGCCATGGCGTGCGGCAGCCAGAAATGGAAGGGGAACTGGGCGCTCTTGGTGAGCGCCCCGAGCGCAATCAGGATCAGGGTGGGCAGGTACAGTTCATGCGACTGGATTTGTGCGCGGGCGGCCAGCACCGCATCCAGATCGTAGCTGCCGACGATGTGGCCGAGCAGGAGCACCCCGGCCAGCAGGCAGAGGCCGCCCGTGGCCGTCACCGTGAACGCCATGCGCGCACCCCGGCGCGCATCGGCGCGGTGGTGCCAGTAGCCGATCAAGAGGAAGGAGGTGATGCTGGTCAGTTCCCAGAACACCACCAGCTGGATCAGGTTGCCGGACAGGACGATGCCCAGCATGGAACCCATGAAGGCGAGCAGGAAGGCAAAAAAGCGTGGCACCGGGTCTTCCGGCGACATGTAGTAGCGGGCGTAGAGCACGACCAGGAGGCCGATGCCGAGAATCAGCATGGCGAAGATCCAGGCCAGCCCGTCCAGGCGCAGGGTGAATTCCAGGCCCAGGGCAGGAATCCAGGCGATCCGTTCGTAGAGGATTTGGCCTGGCGCATGCAGCCCTGCGGCGGCGATCAGTCCGGACAGGGCGATCGCGCCGGCCAGCCAGGCTTCCCGGTTGCGGGCATTGGCCGGCATCGCGGCAGCAATCAGGCTGCCGATGAAGGGGGCGAGGATCAGGGCGCTGAGCGTCATGGCATGGGTGAGTCAGTTCCGGGAATCGCTGGAAACCCTTATGGAGCAAGGGTTTCCAGGGGGGTGGAGCATAACATGGGCATGTTTTTTCATTGAAACCGTCTGTGACCTTGCCGGGGGCGCCGGGTTCATTGCGGCCGGGCAAGGCTGAGGGCGGCCAGGGCGGTGTCGATGCGCTCTGCGGCCAGGGCCGTGGCTGCGCTGGCGTCGGCATGCAGCCAGGCGTCCAGTCCGGCCAGGCAGGCCAGGACCTGGTGTCTGGCAGGGCCGTGATCGAGTTGGCCGGGCGGTAATTGCCGGAAGGCGTTTTCCAGCCGGCTTGCCCAGCGCTGGCCCTCCGGGCGTTCGGCATGTCCGGCCAGCTCCTGTAGCTGCCGGGCGCCGAGGGCCAGCCGCTCCTGGTCGGGCGGCACGATCTCCAGGTCCAGCTGCAACTGCTCCAATACCTCCAGTGCCTCCTGGACGAAGAGGGTTTCCAGCGTTCTGGAGCAGGGAGTGTCGCCGGCTTCGAGGCGCGGCACGAGCTGGGCAACCCGCTCTTCCAGGGCCTCGTGTTCGAGGAAACCGGTTTCCTGGAGTAGTTCCAGGGTGGTGGTCAGGGTGGCCAGCAGGCGCGGGCCGGGCGGGCGGCTGTCGATCTGGTCCGTCGCACAGGCCAGGGCTTCCGCCAGGCGCAGGGGGGCCGGGTGGCCCAGGACGAGGGCGGACTCCAGCAGTTTGAAAATGGCGTGGCGCAGGGCTTGCCAGCTGTCCTGGCGTTGTTCCCAGGCTTGCTGGAGCTGCGCGACGGCCTGTTGCCAGGCGGCTTGCTGCGCCGGTTTGAAGCGGGTTTCCTTGTCATGCGCCATGAGCGGCAAGATGGCGGCAGTGGCTGCCAGGGTGCTGGCCAGGGGGCTGCGCGGCAGCAGGGCTGCCATGGGCGGCTGCGCTTGGGGGGCGAGCTGGGCCAGAGGGGCCTGCAGTTCCTGTAGCAGGGCCGGGTCGCTGTCCGCCTCCAGGCGGCTGGCCCGGCGCAGGGCCAGGTCTATCCGCCCGGCCAGGCGCCGGTATTCGACCCGGGGCGGGAGTTCGCCGCGTTGCAGGCTGACCAGCAGGGCCAGGGCCGCCGGCCAGTGGGGGCGGGGGTCGAGGCAGGCGCATTCGGCCAGGGCCTCGCACATGGTGACCAGACCGGCCCCGGCGTCCGGGGCTTTGAGCCAGGCCAGCAGGCCCTTCTGGTAACGGGCCCGCAGGGTTTCCAGTCCGGCCAGGGGGTCAGCCGGCCAGCTTGGCGAAGGCATCCACCACTTCCCTGGGTGCCTGGACCAGTTCGATCAGCACGCCCTCGCCCCCGATCGGGAATTCCTCGTTGCCCTTGGGGTGCAAAAAGCAGATGTCGAAGCCGGCGGCGCCCTTGCGGATGCCGCCGGGCGCAAAGCGCACGCCGTTGGCGCTCAGCCATTCCACGGCCTTGGGCAGGTCGTCGATCCAGAGGCCGACATGGTTCAGGGGCGTGGCATGGACGGCGGGTTTCTTTTCCGGGTCCATGGGCTGCATCAGGTCCACTTCCACCTTGAAGGGGCCGCTGCCCATGGCGCAGATGTCCTCATCCACGTTTTCCCGCTCACTCTGGAAGGTGCCGGTGATTTCCAGGCCGAGCTGGTCCACCCACAAGGTCTTGAGTTTTTCCTTGGAGGGGCCGCCGATGGCGATTTGCTGGATGCCGAGTACCTTGAAGGGACGTGCGTTGTTCATGGTGGGTTCCTCTGATGCGGGATTGAAATGGCGTATCGATCGGTGCGGACAAGTGGGTGGGGTCAGTTGCACCGGCGGGCGAATATAGCATGAGTGTCAGGAAAATCCGGCCGGGCAGCGCGCGCAAAAAGGCTTCATCCGATGGGTATCTGAAGCAGCGCCCCATGCGCTAAACTCGCCCTTCGACTCTCCTCTTGCAAGGATCCTGGCATGCAAAATATCCAGCGCCATCTAGTCTGGGCCGTGGTGGCCATGTTGGGCGCCTCGGCATTTGCCGTCGTCGCGCTCAATCGTGGGGAAACCATCAATGCGCTATGGCTACTCATCGCCGCAATCTGTACCTATCTGATTGCTTACCGTTACTACAGCCTGTTCATCGCCGACCGGGTGATGGAACTGGATCCAAAGCGCATGACGCCCGCCGTGCGCCACAACGATGGTCTGGATTATGTGCCGACCAACAAGTATGTGCTGTTTGGTCATCATTTCGCCGCGATTGCCGGCGCCGGTCCGCTGGTCGGCCCGGTCCTCGCCGCCCAGATGGGCTACCTGCCGGGGATGTTGTGGATCCTCGCCGGCGTGGTCTTTGCCGGGGCGGTACAGGACTTCATCGTGCTGTTCATTTCCACCCGCCGCGATGGCCGCTCCCTTGGCGACCTGGTGAAATCGGAGATGGGCGCCGTGCCCGGCGTCATTGCGCTGTTCGGCACCTTCATGATCATGGTCATCATCCTGGCGGTGCTCTCGCTGATCGTGGTCAAGGCCCTGATCGGTTCCCCGTGGGGGAGCTTCACCGTGATTGCGACCATTCCCATTGCCTTGCTGATGGGCATCTACAGCCGCTACCTGCGTCCGGGCCGGATCGCCGAAATGTCGCTGATCGGTTTCATCCTGCTGATGGCCGCCATCGTCTATGGCGGCGATGTGGCCGCCGACCCGGTCTGGGGCCCGCGCTTCACCTTCGACGGCATCGAGCTGACCTGGATGCTGGTCGGCTACGGCTTCATTGCCTCGGTGCTGCCCGTCTGGCTGCTTTTGGCGCCGCGCGACTACCTGTCCACCTTCCTCAAGATCGGCACCATCCTCGGCCTGGCCGTCGGTATCGCCATCGTCGCGCCGGATCTGCAGATGCCGGCCATGACCCGCTTCATCGACGGCACGGGCCCGGTCTGGTCGGGCAGCCTGTTCCCCTTCTTGTTCATCACCATTGCCTGCGGCGCGGTATCGGGCTTTCATGCGCTGATTTCTTCCGGCACCACGCCCAAGATGCTGGATAACGAAAAGAACGCCCGCTTGATCGGCTATGGCGGCATGTTGATGGAGTCCTTCGTTGCGATGATGGCGCTGCTGGCCGCGGCGGTGATTGATCCGGGCGTCTATTTCGCCATGAACAGCCCGGCCGCCCTGATCGGCACCACTGCCGAGCAGGCCGCCCAGGTCGTCTCCCAGTGGGGCTTTGTCGTCACCCCGGAAATGCTCGTCCAGACCGCCAAAGACGTCGGTGAAAACAGCATCATCTCGCGCGCCGGCGGCGCCCCGACCCTGGCGGTCGGGATGGCCCACATCCTGTCGAGCTTTCTTGGCGGCAAGGCGATGATGGCCTTCTGGTACCACTTTGCCATCCTGTTCGAAGCCCTGTTCATCCTGACTGCCGTCGATGCCGGGACGCGCGCGGGGCGTTTCATGCTGCAGGATCTGCTCGGCCACTTCGTGCCGTCCCTGCGCAAGGTGGATTCCATTTCCTCCAGCCTGATCGCTACCGCACTGTGCGTCGCGGCCTGGGGGTACTTCCTCTATCAGGGCGTGGTCGATCCGCTAGGCGGCATCAACACCCTGTGGCCGCTGTTTGGCATCGCCAACCAGATGCTGGCCGGCGTCGCCCTGATGCTGGCTACGGTGGTGCTGTTCAAGATGAAGCGTCAGCGTTACGCCTGGGTCACCATCGTGCCCACCCTCTGGCTGCTGCTGTGCACGATCACGGCGGGTTGGCAGAAGGTGTTCCATGACAATCCCAAGATCGGCTTCCTGGCCGCCGCCGACAAGTATCAAGCGGCGCTGGACAAGGGGGAATTGCTGGCTCCGGCCAAGAATATCGGGCAGATGCAGCAGATCATCCTGAACAACCAGATCGATGCCGGCATGGCCGCCTTGTTCCTGTTCCTCGTCATCAGTATCCTGCTGTTTGCGATTCCGGCCTGTGTCAGGGCGCTGCGCCAGCCTCAGCGCACCGACCAGGAAACGCCGTTCGAACCGATGCCCGAAGGCTTTCGCGTCTGACATGTTTTCTGACCTTGCCCGTGTCGGTAAGTACCTCGGCCAGGCCGCCCGCCTGATGGTGGGCGTGCCGGACTACGACACCTATGTCCAGCACATGCGTCTCACCCATCCGGAACAGCCGGTCATGACCTACGCGGAATTCTTCCGGGAACGCCAGGAGGCCCGCTACGGCGGTGGCGACGGGCGGCCGGGGCGTTGCTGCTGAACTTCCTCGTCCGTCCGCACGGGGCGCCCCAGGCCGGCAGAGCGAGGCTCATGCCGGCCTTTTTTTACAGGAACATCATGTCGAGCAAACCCCTTTCCCCTATCCCGGTCACCATCCTGAGCGGCTTTCTGGGGGCCGGCAAGACCACGCTGCTCAACCGCCTGCTCGCCAATGCCGGCGGCGAGCGCATCGCCGTGGTCGAAAATGAGTTCGGCGCCGTGGCGATCGATGGCGGCCTGATCGATGACCGCGAGCATCCCGCCGTCACGATCGTCGAACTGGCCAACGGCTGTGTCTGCTGCAGCATCCGCGGTGCAATGAGCGAGGCCCTGGCCGATCTTGCCGACCAGCGCGCGGCCGGCACCCTGTCTTTCGACCGTCTGCTGCTGGAAACCACCGGCCTGGCCGATCCGGCGCCGGTGGCCCAGGCCTTTTTCGTCGACGAGGGCGTGCGCGAGCGCTTCATGCTGGACGGCATCCTGACCCTGGTCGATGCCGTGCATGCAACCGGGCAACTGGATCAGTACCGTGTCGCCGCGGCCCAGGTCGGTTTTGCCGACCGCCTGCTGCTGAGCAAGACCGAGCGGGTGAGGCCCGCTGAGCTCGAAGCGCTCAGGGTGCGGCTGCGCCGCATCAATGCCCGTGCCCCGATCATGCCCGTGCCGACCGATGCCGCGGTGGTCCGCGAGCTGCTTGATCTCAAGGCATTTTTCCTCGACGACGTGCTCGAACTCGATCCCGACTTTCTTGCCGGACATCATCCCGATGGCCAGAAACGCGGCGGTTCCGGCCCTGCCTTCGAGGCCGGCCGCTGGGATGATGACGTGGCTTCGCTGGTCCTACGCCATCCTGGCGCCGTCGACCTCGAACGGATCGGCGCCTTCGTCGAGGAACTCCTCGCCACCCATGGCAACGACATGCTGCGTTACAAGGGCGTGCTGGCGATCGAAGGCAAACCGGAGCGCCTGATCTTCCAGGGTGTCCATCGCATCACCGGCTTCGACTATGGCCGCCCCTGGGCTGCAACAGAAAGCCGGGCAAGCCTGATGGTGATCATCGGCCGCCGGCTCGGTGCAGCGGCGATTACCTCGGCCTTTGCCGCCGCCTGCGCCCCGGCTGAAAACGCCAGGCCGTGAGCCTGATGGCTTACTTGCTCCCGGCCCGGGCCGCGTGGCGGACGCTGCTGCTGGCGGCAATCCGGCCTTGGCGCAGCAGGGCTTCGACGTTTTCCTCGATGGCGCCGGGCTCATAGAGGTAATTGACCATCATGCCGTAGGACTGGCTCAGGCCCTTGGCAGAGGTGTCGGCGAGGAAATTCAGCCGTTCGATCCGGGCGCCATTGCCCAGGTGGAAGCGAGCCACCGGGTCATAGAGCCGTTCCTGGTTCTTGGCCGTGAGCAGGTATTGGGCGGCAAGCCGGGTCAGGGGCGCTTGCAGGGCCCGGGACAGGCGGGGGATTTCGGCCCAGTCGGGCTGCTCCAGCAAGGCTTTGACGGCATCGACTGTGGCCGGAATCGCGGCCAGTCTGGAGAGGCGTTCCAGATCGCCGGGCAGGAAGGCCTGGGTCCAGGCCTCGGGATGCTTTTCCGCCCAGCGCCGCAAGGTGGGCAGGGGTGAGAGGGTGGCGAATTGCTTGAGCTGGGGCAGATCCCGCTGCAGGTCGTCGATCACCCGTTTCAGCAGGAAGTTGCCGAAGGAGACGCCGCGCAGGCCATCCTGGGTGTTGGAAATGGAATAGAAAATGGCCGTGTCGGCTGCGCGGGTGTCGAACACCGGGGCGTCGATGTCCAGCAGTTGCTGCACGTCGCCGGCGAGCTGGTCGGTGAGGGCTACTTCCACGAAGATCAGCGGCTCGTCCGGCATGCGCGGGTGGAAAAAGCCGTAGCAGCGCCGGTCGGAGTCCAGCCGGTTCTTGAGGTCGGTCCAGGAGTGGATGGTGTGCACCGCCTCATATTCGATCAGCTTTTCCAGCAGGGCAGCGGGGGAATTCCAGGTGATGCGCCGCAGTTCGAGAAAGCCCACGTCAAACCAGGACGACAGGGCAAACTCCAGTTCCCGGTCGAGGGAGGCCAGTTCCGGGTCGTCCTGGAGAAAGCGCAGCAGATCGACCCGCAGCTCCACCAAAAAACGCACGCCCTGGGGCAGGGCGTTGAACTGGGTCAGGATGCGGGTACGCGGCGAGCGCAGGGCGCTCCAGAGTCGGGCTTCGGCCTCCCACTGGGCCGGGGTGCCGATGGCCTGCTGGTATTCGGCGTGGGCCTGGGCCACCTTCTCCGGATCGGGGCCGAAGCCGGTGGCGATCAGGCGCAGGAAGGCCTGCTTGCCCGCCTCGTCCAGGCGCTGATAGGTTTCTCCCAGGCGCAGGGCGCGTTGCCGGGCCGAAACCTCGCCGCCCAGGCCATCGGCGCATTCTTGCAACTGGGCCCGGAGCTTCTCCAGACCCCGTTCATCGAGCGGCTTGGGCTGCCGCGACTTGCCCAGCATGTCCTGGAATTTTCTCAAACCACGCGTCATGAGGTTGCTGTTCATTTTTCCTCCTTGGCCGGCCGGTAGGCGCGCCAGATCAGATAGATGCCAAAAGCCACCATGGGCAGGGAAAGCCACTGGCCCATGCTGATGGTGTAGGACTGGCCGAAGATGCCGTGATCCGGCTCGCGAAAGCATTCCACCAGGGAGCGGAATACGCCGTAGCCGATCAGGAAGGCGCCGGAGACCGCGCCCCGGGGCCGGGGCTGGCTGGAATAAAACCACAAGATGAGGAACAGGGCCAGCCCTTCCAGTCCGGCGTGGTAGAGCTGGGAGGGATGGCGCGGCAGGCCGTCGCCAGCCTGGGGAAAGATCATCGCCCAGGGCAGCTCCGGACTGGTGACCCGGCCCCACAGCTCGCCGTTGATGAAGTTGCCGATGCGCCCGGCCATGAGCCCGAGCGGCACCAGGGGGGCGATGAAATCGGTGGTCTGCAGCCAGGCCTTGCCGTGCTTTCTCGACCACAGGATGGCGGCGGCCAGCACCCCGAGAAAGCCCCCGTGGAAACTCATGCCCCCCTTCCAGACCGCGATGATCTCGAAGGGATGGGCGAAGTAATAGCCGGGCTCATAGAACAGTACCTGGCCCAGGCGGCCGCCGATGACCACGCCGAGTACGCCGTAAAAGAGCAGGTCGTCGAGCTGTTCCAGGGTCCAGCCCGAGGCCGGGCGGGCCAGGATGCGGCGCCGCCCGAGCCACCAGAACTGGAGGAAGGCGAGCAGATACATCAGGCCATACCAGCGGATGGCGAGCGGGCCGAGGGCAAGGGCGACGGGGTCGAACTGGGGATGGGTCAGCATGGGAGCGATTGGAGGGGCAGGAAAAGCTGCATTCTAAGTTCTCTTCGGGGTATTGGGTTCGGGAGCGGCTGCGGCAAATCGGCAAATCTCGCGAGTCTGTTTTTATACTATATAATTTGCGCAAATCTAAATGGAAGGCCCGCCCGTTTTTCCTGCCAATCCGCCTTCCCACTGTCGCGCTGTTGTCCGGGGTTGCTCCGGGGTTGCTCCGGGGTTGCTCCGGGGTTGCTCTCTTGCTGCTGGGCACGGGATTGCTCAACTGTCTCCTGGTGTTGCGGGAGCGTGTCGAGGGGTTTCCGAGCTTGCGCCCGGATCCATGGGTTCGGCGTATTTTTTCGGGTTCTTTCCCGGAACGCTGAGGGTCGGAATGCTGAGGGGTGGGGCGTCACGGCCTTGCCGCTGCATTTTCTTCTCCGGTCTGGAGGCCACGGCGTGCTGGCCTGGCGGGAAAGCCGCCAGGGGCAGGATGAAATTGTCGAGGCTGCCGCGCAGGGTGTCCCCATGCTGCGGATCTCTTTTTCCGCGCTGGAAATGATGACTCGTGCCACGTCGTTGCCGGCCGATCCCGAGGGATCGGAGCCCGGTACTTATCGATGAAACAATTGGGTGAGCCCGGCGAGGTTTGCCCCAAGGAGAACCCGATGCTGCTTGCGACCGACCTGGATGGAACTTTTCTGGCCGGGCATCCCGAAAATCGTCAGCGCCTTTACCAGCTCATTAGTGCCCACCCGGAAATCAAACTGGTGTTCGTCACCGGGCGGGGGCTCGAAGTTGTGCTGCCCATCCTCTCGGACCCTACCGTGCCAACCCCTGATTACATCATTTGCGATGTGGGGGGCACGGTGGTTGATGGCAAGAACCGGCAACCGGTCCAGCCCCTGCAATCGGACATCGACGCCCGATGGCCCGGTGAACAGGTGGTGGCCGAAGCCATGGGGCAGTTCCCGGGGCTGGATCGCCAGGAGGTTCCCCAGCAACGTCGCTGCTCCTATTTCTGTGCGGCAGATGCCGTGACCGATGCCGTGGCAAAGCTGGCCGAATCCCTGGGTTGCGAGGTGCTCTACTCCGCACAGATGTATCTGGACATCCTGCCCCGGGGGGTCAATAAGGGCAGGACACTTGCGGCGCTGGTGCGCTATCTGGAACTGGAGCGGGATCAGGTCCTGGTGGCAGGGGATACTCTCAATGATCTCTCGATGTTCGAAGAGGGTTTCATCGGGGTGTGTGTCGGCGAATCCGAGTTGGCGCTGCTGGACGCCACCCGTGACCGGGCCAGGGTGCTGCATGCCCGCCATACCGGCTGTGGCGGCATTCTTGAAGCGCTGGCGCATTTCGGCTTTCTTGGCCCTGGCGGTATCGATGCGGAAATGACGGCCATGGATGCGCCAGGCAAGGCGGATCTGGTGATGGTCTACCACCGCCTGCCCTACGAAGAGGTGCGGGAGGAAGGGCAACTGGTGCGACGTCGGCCTTCCTCTCCCAATGGCATCATTCCGACCCTGTTGTCCTTCTTTGCAGATGGACGCCCGGGGTCCTGGGTGGCCTGGGCGATTCACGATCACCGTCAGGCGCCGCCCTTCGAGATCCATACCGAGGTGGACCGGGACTTGTACCCGGGGCTCAAGGCAGCCCGGGTTGCCTTGAGCAAGGAAGAAGTGGATATCTTCTACAAGCGTTTTTCCAAGGAAGCCTTCTGGCCCACCCTGCATACTTTCTGGGAACGCGCCGTATTCCGGGAAGATGACTGGCAGGTGTTTCTCAAGGTCAATCGCCTGTTTGCCGAACGGACGGCGGCGGAAGCGGCACCGGATGCCGTGGTGTGGTTGCATGACTACAATCTCTGGATGGTGCCGGCCGTGTTGCGGGAGTTGCGTCCGGACCTGAAGATCGCCTTTTTTCACCACACCTACTTTCCCTCTGCCGATGTCTTCAATGTCCTGCCCTGGCGGCGGGAAATCGTCGGCAGCTTGTTGCAGTGCGACTACATCGGCTTCCACATTCCCCGCCAGGCTGAAAACTTCGTGGATGTGGCGCGGGGGGTGGCGCCCTTGAAAGTGCTGGAAACACGGGCCTGCGCCCCCCGCTTTCTCAGTTATGGTTGTGCGGTGGGCCTGGATGAGATGACAACCCTGATCGAGGTGAATGGGCGCCGGATCGGTCTGGGGGCTCACCCGGTGGGCCTGGATGTGGATCGGGTGCAGACGGTTCTGGAAACCCCCGCTTGCTCTGCCCTCATGGCGACTTTGCGACGTGAGCTGGCAGGTGTCCGGGTAGTGCTTTCCGTAGAGCGCCTGGATTACACCAAGGGGACGCTGGAAAAGATCATCGCCTTCGAACAATTGCTCGAAGAACATCCCGAGCTGTGGGGCAAGGTAGCCCTGCTGGCCATCTGCGTCCCGGCGGCCAGAGAAATGACGGTCTATGACGAATTGCAGGGCCGTATCGAACAGGCGGTCGGCCGGGTCAATGGCCGTTTTGCCCGGGTGGGGTGGACGCCCGTTCAGTTCTTCTTCCGGGCGTTGCCTTTCGAAGAGGTGGTGGCTTGGTATGCGATTGCCGACCTGATGTGGATCACACCCCTGCGGGATGGACTCAATCTGGTGGCCAAGGAGTATGTGGCGACCCAGAGGCTGACAGGGGGCTCCGGGGTGCTGGTGCTGTCCGAATTTGCAGGGGCAGCCGCGGAATTGCACGGGGCCGTCCTCACCAATCCCCATGATCTGCACGACCTCAAGGAAAAACTCTACCAGGGGATCGCCATGAACCGGGCGGAAGCAGAGTCCCGTCTGCGGGAATTGTTCAGCGTCGTGCAGCACAACGACCTGCGCCGCTGGGGTGAGGATTTTCTCGGTGCGCTGGCCGCCATGGAGGGCAGGCCGGAAGAAGGCGCTGTGCCGGAGTAAAGCAGTCCCCCTCCAGCAACATTCCCATGATCCGGCTGGGCTGGCGGGGTTACAACTCTTCGTTTGGAACTTGCTGGAACGGAGATATTTTCATGCCCACTACCGCTCCCGCACTTCCACCCATGGCCGCAATCTGGCCGCACCATATGTATGGCCGCAACATGGCCGGCGCCCTGTCACACACGAACCTTGCAGCAACACCACCTTCGCCTTCTGCCGCCTCGCGCGTAAAATGTGCCGATGCGCCAGGAAGACGATGCCTCGTACAAGCTGCTGTTCTCCGCCCCGGAAGTGGTACGGGATCTGGTCCT
>NZ_JBASOH010000034.1:0-8073 GCF_049658005.1 Azovibrio sp.
GCGCTGGCCCGGGTTTCCCGCAGCGCCTGGGCTTCCTGTTCGCTGGCGATGCTGGCTTCGGCCCGGCGGCGGTCGGCTTCGGCCTGGCGGGCGCTCCCCCCGATGGGAATGGTGAGGGAAAGGCCGAGGAGCCGCTCTTCACCATCCTTTTCCCGGGTCAGCCGGACCCCGACGGTGGGGTCGGCCAGCCGCTCCCGGTCGGTGCGCTGGGCCTGCAGCTGGCTGCGTGAGGATTCCAGCCGCGCCAGGCGCAGGCCCGGCTCATGGGTCAGAAGCTCCTGTTCCCATTGTTCCAGGTTGCCCTCGATGGCCTGGGGCGGGCTCAGGGTCAGCTGGGTGGGCAGGGGCAGACCGGGAAAGCGTTGTTGCAGCTGCTCCCGGGTCGCGTGCAGTTCCGCCTCGCGGGTTTGCTGTTCGGCTTCCATCTGGGCGAGGGCGGCTTCGATCTGCAGTGTTTCCAGTTCGGAGGCATCGCCGAGTTCCCGGCGCCGCTGGATGGCGCGGGTTTCCTTGGCCAGCGTCGTCCGGGCGGCTTCGATCTGGGTCAGCCGTTGCTGGGCCCGCAGCCAGGCAAACCAGGTCTCCAGCAATAGCCGGGCGCCGTTGTGCAGGCGTTCTTCGGCGGCGGCTTCGGCGATGGCGCGCTGCTCCTGGCCCAGGCGCGTATCCAGGGCGGCCTTGCCGGGGAGGCGCCAGGCCCGCTCCACTCCGACGGCCCAATCCTGGGTGTGGCGGTCCGGCCCGCTCATGGCATCGCGGCTACGGCGCTGCTGGCCTTCGAGGGTCACGGCCCATTCATGGGGGCCGGCTTCGAGCTGGCGTTGCCAGGCTTCGCCCCGGGCAATTTCGCCCTGGCCAGCCCGGACCGAGGGCAATTCGAGCAGGGCCTGCCGCACCGCGGCTTCGGGGGGCAGGGCCGAGTCGGCGTGGGCCGAAAGGGGGCTCAGGGCGGCGAGCAGCAGGGCGAAGCGGTGCAAGGAGGACTTCATGCCAGCTTTCCGTGAGCCAGGACCGGCGTCAGCCAGTAGTAGAGGTTGGCGCCGGCGAAGGCGTCGCGCAGCAGGGCCAGAATGGCATCGGCCTTGCTCTGGCTGCTGCAGACGGTATCGAGCCGTTTGCGTTGCACATGGCCGCAGACCAGTTCGGCGGCTTCCACCAGCTGGACCGAGCTGCCGTGGCCTTGCGCTTCGGTCAAGGAAAAGCCGGAGGTCAGGTCCGGGTGGGCCAGCAGGGCATCGGCAACCGCTTCTTCGAGCTCATGGGGCACGATCAGGGTGAGCAGCATGGCGGATTCCGGCAGGGGGGATTCAGGCATGAGGGGCCTCGCGAAAAGGAGTGGGGGGCCGCTGGCCGAAACGGCGGTACAGGATCGGCAGGATCAGCAGCGTCAGCAGGGTGGAGGTCACGAGGCCGCCGATCACGACGATGGCGAGCGGCCTTTGCACTTCCGAACCGGGGCCACTGGCAAACAGCAGCGGCACGAGGCCCAGGGCGGCGATGCTGGCGGTCATCAGCACCGGCCGCAGGCGACGTTTGGCGCCTTCCACCACCACCTGGTCGATGGATAGGCCGGTGGCCAGCAGCTGGTTGAAGTAGCTCACCATCACCACGCCGTTCAGGACGGCGATACCGAGCAGGGCGATGAAGCCGACGGAAGCGGGGACGGACAGGTATTCGCCGGACAGCAGCAGCGAGAACACGCCACCCACCAGGGCAAAGGGAATGTTGGAGAGCACCAGCACCGCCTGGCGCACCGAGCGGAAGGTGGAAAAGAGCAGGAAGAAGATCAGCGCCAGGGCCATCGGCACCACGATCGCCAGCCGGGCGGCGGCGCGCTGCTGGTTTTCGAACTGGCCGCCCCAGGCGACCCGATAGCCGGGCGGGAGCTGGATGCCGGTTTCGACCGCCTTGCGGGCGTCCTCGACAAAGCCGACCAGGTCGCGGCCGCGCACATTGGACTGGACCACCACGAAGCGCTGGGCGTTTTCCCGGTCGACCTTGACCGGGCCGTCTACCCGCTCGATGCGGGCGATGCTGGTGAGGGGAATGCTCTGGCCGTCCGGCGCGGCGATGCGGAGCCCGGTGAAGGCCGAGGGACTGTCGCGCAGATCGACCGAGCCCTTGATGAGCAGGGACAGGCGCCGTCCGGATTCGATCACGGTGCCGACGATCTGGCCTTCCAGCAGGCCCTTCAGGGTGTCCTCCACTTCTTCGACATTGAGGCCGAAGCGCCCGGCCGCGAGCCGGTCCACGCGGATCTGCAGGTACTGGACGCCTTCGTTCTTGATGGTGAAAGTGTCTTCGGCGCCCTGGATGCCCTTGATGCTGGTCTCGATCTGCCCGGCGAGCCGGTTGAGGGTGTTCAGGTCCGGGCCGTAAATCTTGACCGCCAGATCGCCGCGCACCCCGGTCAGCATTTCGGAAACGCGCATGTCGATCGGTTGGGTGAAGGAAAAGCCGATGCCGGGAAAGTCGGCCATCACCTGGCGCAGCTGATCGGTGAGCCAGTCCGGGTCCGGGGTGCGCCATTCGTTCCTGGGCTTGAGGACCAAGAAGGTGTCGGTCTGATTCAGGCCCATCGGGTCGAGGCCCAGTTCATCGGCGCCGGTGCGGGCCACGATCGCCTTCACCTCCGGCACCCCTTCCATGATGGCGCGTTGAATGCGGCCATCCAGGGCCAGGCTCTGCTCCAGGGTGATGGAGGGCAGCTTTTCCAGCTGCATGATCAGGTCCCCTTCATCCATGGTGGGCATGAAGCTCTTGCCGAGCAGGGTATAGGCCCCTGCGGCCGCGACCAGGCTGACCAGGGCGCCCACGATCATGGTCCGGGTGTGGGCCAGGGCCCAGGACAGCAGCCGGTCGTAAATGCCATTCATCCGGCGTACCAGCCAGGGCTCCTGATGGGCCCCGCGCTGCATCAGCCACGAGGCCAGCACGGGCACGGTGGTCAGGGAGAGAAGGAGCGAGGCGGAGAGCGCGAACACGATGGTGAGCGCCACCGGGCCGAACATCTTGCCTTCCAGCCCCTGCAGCGAAAGCAGCGGCAAAAAGACGATGATGATGATGAAAATGCCGGAGGCCACCGGGGCGGCCACCTCCCGGGCGGCCCGGTAGATCAGGTGCAGGGTGGGCAGGTTGTCCGGGGCGTGGGCCAGTTCGGTTTCCACGTTTTCGACCACCACCACCGCCGCATCCACCAGCATCCCGATGGCGATGGCCAGGCCGCCCAGGCTCATGAGATTGGCCGAGAGCCCGAAACGGTCCATCAGGATGAAGGTCGCCAGGGCCGAGAGGGGCAGCATCAGGGCGACCACCACGGCAGCGCGCAGGTTGCCGAGGAAGGCCAGCAGCAGGATCAGCACCAGCACGATCGCTTCGAGCAAGGCCTTGGAGACGGTCTGCACGGCCCGGTCCACCAGGGAACTGCGGTCGTAGAAGGGCACGATGCTGATGCCCGGCGGCAGGGCGGGCGCGATTTCGTCCAGCCGCGCCTTGACGCCGGCCACCACGGCCCGCGCATTGGCGCCCCGGAGACCGAGCACCAGGCCCTGCACCGCCTCGCCCCCGCCACTCTTGGTCACGGCGCCATAGCGGCTCAGGTAGCCATACCGCACGGCAGCCACGTCCCCCACCCGGGCGACGCCGCCGGGGCCGCTCTGGACCACGATGGCGGCGACGTCCTCCAGGGTGCGGATGGCGCCCTCGGTGCGTACCAGCAGGGATTCCTCCCCGTCGTTGAGGCGCCCGGCCCCGTCGTTGCGGTTGTTGCGGGCCAGGGCTTCGCGCAGCTGCGCCAGGGACAGGCCCCGGGCCGCCAGGGCCGTGGTGTCGGGCACGACTTCGAAGGTCTTTACATAGCCGCCCAGGCTATTGACATCGGCCACGCCGGGCACGGTGCGTAGCTGCGGGCGGATCACCCATTCCAGCAGGCTGCGCTTTTCATCGAGCGGCAGGTCTCCTTCGATGGTGAACATGAACATTTCCCCGAGCGGGGTGGTGATCGGGGCCAGGCCGCCGCTGATGCCGGGCGGCAGGCTGCCCATGACGCCGGACAGGCGCTCGCCCACCTGCTGGCGAGCCCAGTAGATGTCGGTGCCATCCTCGAAGTCGATGGTGATGTCGGTGATGGCGTATTTGGAGGTGGAGCGCAACAGGCGCTGCCGGGGAATGCCCAGCATTTCCTGCTCGACCGGAGTGACGATGCGGGCTTCCACTTCTTCCGGGGTCATGCCGGGGGCCTTGAGGATGATCTTGACCTGAGAGGTGGAAACATCGGGAAAGGCGTCGATGGGAAGCTGCAGAAAAGCCTGTATCCCGAGTCCTGCGAGCATCAAGGTGAGCACCAGCACCAGGAGGCGCTGGGTCAGGGAAAAGCGGATCAGGCGCACCAGCATTACTTGCCCTCCGCCGCGCCAAGCAGCATGGCCTTGAGGCTGGCCACGCCCTGGACGGCCACCCGCTCACCGGGGGCGAGCCCTTCCACCATCACGGTATCCCCGAGCTGGGAGAGCACCTTCACCGGGCGGGCCACGAAGCGGACCGAATCGCCCTTGCCCTGCTGGACAAAGGCCAGCAACTGTCCCCCATGGCGCACCAGGGCGCGGCTGGGGAGGGCGAGCCCGGCCTGGCCGCTGACGTGGATTTCCACTTCCACGGCCTGGCCCGGGCTGAGCCGCGCACTGCCCTGATCCACCTGGGCGCGCAAGGTGGCATTCTGGCTCATCGGGTCCACGCTGCGGCTTATGGCCAGCAGCTTGCCCTCCAGCCCCAGGAGAGGCAGGCTCACCGGGTCGCCGACCTTGACCTGGGCGGCCACGGCGGGCGGCACCTGCAGGGTGATCCAGAGCGGGCTGAGCTTGCCGATGCGGGCAATCGGGGTGGCGGCGGGCAGGCGGTCTCCGGCCTGGGCCAGTTGGTCGAGCAGGATGCCGTCCATGCCCGCCCGCAGTTCCAGCAGCGGCGCGATCTGTCCCGGCTTGCCTCCGGCCAGGCTCAGGGCCTGGCGGCTTTGCGCCAGCTGGGCACTGGATTCAATGGCGCTCGCCCGGGTATTTTCCAGGCGGCCGGCGGGGATGATGCCTTCCTTGAACAGCTGTTCGTCGCGCTTTAACGCCGCTCCGGTCTGCGCCGCCCGGGCACTGGCTTCGCCGTGCTGGCGTTGCAGTTCCAGGGCGCCGGGGCTGACCAGGCGGGCCACCACCTGCCCCTTCTTGACCGCCGCTCCCGGCGCGACCAGCAGTTCCTGCAAGGTGCCCTCCAGGGGGGCGACCAGCACCTGCAACTGGCCGGCGGGGACTTCGACCCGGCCCGGCAGATGCTGGAGCCGGGCGTCGGCCTGGGCATTCAGGACCTGGGTCTGGATGCCCAGGGAAAGGATCTGGCGTCCGCTCAGCGGGCCGGTTTCAGCAGCCTGGACGCAAACGGCGGTGAGCCAGAGCGGGAGCAGCAGGCAGAGTGCCTGACGTGGCATCGGGAGGTGAAGGGGCATGGGATGAGAATGTCCGTGAGCAAAATGGTGGCTACCTTAATTCACGCTGTCTGAACCGGGCCTGAACAGCGGTTGGCGGCAGGCGGGCCGCCCGGTTCCGGCCGGGGTGGGCGGCTGGAGTCGTTGCGGCGCCAGGCGGCCCAGACCCAACTCGGCCTTGAGCAGGATGGCCAGGCCAAGGCTGAGTGCCCAGGCGAACCACAGCGACCAGAGGGTGTGGGAAAGAAAATGGGCGCCCTGGATCATGCGCGCCAGGCCCATCAGGCTGCCCAGGCCGAGCCCCGCCAGGAGGCCGAGGCGCGCCAGGCGAGCCCCGGCCGGGCGCAGGGCGATGCCCCAGACGATCCAGAGGTAGCCCGCCGAAGCGTGCCCGGCGGGAAAACATTCGCCCGCCTTGATGCCTTCCGGCGCCGCCGCAAAGAGCGGCAGATAGGGGGCGAAGCCGCCGAAGTCCGCCAGATCCCAGGGGCAGTAACGGTGGGTGAGGCCCTTCAGCAAGGTGGTGCCGAGGGGGATCAGCAGCATGCCCAGGGCGGCCAGCACGGCATTGCGGCGCGGCAGCCAGGCGAGTTCGCCCTTCCAGCCCAGGTAGCAGAAATAAAGGGCCCCGGCCACGGCCACGGAGGAAGCCTGTTTCATGCCGTGGTATAGCACGGTGTCGAGCAGCCATTGGTGGCGGAGCGGAAAGCGGCCCAGTTCCGGGTCGTAGAGGCGGCGGGCGATTTCCAGGTCGAGGCGGGTGTGCTCGGAGACCAGGAACAGCACGGCGGCGCCGATGAGCAGCAGCAGCGCCTGGGCGGCGGGCCAGCGCCAGGAAGCGGGCCGATGTGACGCTAGCTGCGGCATGGGGCGGACAGGTCGAGCCGGGGATCCCGGGCCTGGGTGCTGACATCCAAAAGGCCAAGGAGGGTATGGAACAGGTTGTCGTGGCTGGCGGGCTTGGTGGCCTCGCGGCGCAGGCAGGCGGTATCGAGCCCGAAACTTTTTGCGTAGCCGCGGGAAAACCACATCAGCATCGGCACCCGGGTCTGCTCCCGCGGCGCGATGGCATAGGGCATGCCGTGCAGGTAGAGCCCGTTTTCGCCGAGCGATTCGCCGTGGTCGGAGACATACAGCAGGGCCGTGTCGTAGCGCGCTTCCTGCGCCTTCAGGAGGTCGATGGTCCGGGCCAGGAAGTGGTCGGTGTAAAGCAGGGCGTTGTCGTAGCTGTTGCCGATCTGGGCCTGGCTGCACTGGCTCAGGTCGGCCGTGTCGCAGCCCGGGCCGAAGCGCCGGAAGGCTTCCGGATAGCGCTTGTAGTAGGCCGGCCCGTGATTGCCCAGCTGATGCAGGACGAGCACCAGATTGCCGTGCTGGTCGGCGGCCAGGCGGGGGATGCCGTCGAGCAGGATCTCGTCCAGGCAGCGCTCCCCGTCGCAGAGCGCCGGGCGCGGCTCGGGGCGCTGCAGTTCGAGGCCGGCGCAGACGCCCTTGCAGCCGGACTGGTTGTCGCGCCAGATCACCCGGAAGCCGGCCCGGGCCAGCACCTGCAAGAGGGATTCGCTACCGCGGATGTCCGCCTCGTCATAGTGCCGCCGGCCCTGCAGGGAGAACATGCAAGGCAGCGAGACTTCGGTATTGGTGCCGCAACTGGAGACGTCCGTAAAACCGATCACGTCCTGGGCGGCGGTCTCCGGCGTCGTGTCGCGCAGCTTGCCGTCCGGCCCCGGATGCGGGCCCCAGTTGGCGGCGCGCGCGGTTTCCCCCACTACCAGCACGAACAGCACGGGTTTGTCGCGCCTGGCCCAGGCGGCTCCGGGCGCGGCATCGGGGGCGATCGTCTTTTTTACCGCCGGGCTGGCCTGGGCATCCTGGCTCAAGGCCCGGGCCAGGGAATACACCACGTTGCCGGGGGTGATCAGGTAGCGCACTTCCTTTTGATTGCGCATCAGGGCGGCCAGATCCTGGTAGGCCAGGGCGAGGCCGGCCACGCCGAGGACGAGGGCGGCCGCAAGGCTCAGGCCCCGCACCAGCAGGGCCTTGCCGAGGCGGCGGGGGCGGATGTCCACGCGGCTGAGAAACAACAGGGGCAGGGCGAGGTAGAGGGCGAGATGGGGCAGCAGGTCGAGGGTCAACAATTCCCGGGCCTCGGCCGGGTCGGTGCGCAGCACGTTTCTGAGCATGTCCGGATCGACATAGATGCCGAACTTCTGCATGTAAAAGCCGGCGCTGGCGGCCAGGGCCAGGAGCAGGACCAGCAAGGGTTTGATGCTGCGGCGGAAGGCGGGGAGGGCGGCCAGGCCGAAGTGCAAGGCGGTGATCAGCAGGCCGGTGCCTGCCAGGAAGCGCCAGGTGGCAAGGCTGGCCGGGTCGCGCCCGTGCAGGGCGGCCTGCCAGAAGACGCCGTTGCCGGCCAGGGTAAACCACAGGCTGGCGATGAGGAGCAGGGTTTCCTGGCTCCAGGCGAAGCGGGGCAGGCGGGCGGCGGTGACGGCAAGCTTGGATTCGTTCATGGTGCGGCAGTGTGGCGGGGCGGGTGTGAGGCTTTAGTGAGGAATTTGTGAAGAAATCGTGAGATCGGGGCCGAAATCCACCCAGAACAGGGC
>NZ_JBASOH010000035.1:0-25253 GCF_049658005.1 Azovibrio sp.
AAGTCTTAATCCCTTTGAAATCAGGGCTGGGTTGTTACTTCGAATGAATTTGCATACATTCCGGACAGGGGTCTTAATCCCTTTGAAATCAGGGCTGGGTTGTTACTCCACCTGCACGGCAATCACATTGCAGCGCGCCGTCTTAATCCCTTTGAAATCAGGGCTGGGTTGTTACAGGCCCGCGCATCATATCCAGCCGCTTTGCTTCGGTCTTAATCCCTTTGAAATCAGGGCTGGGTTGTTACTGAAAAACTACCCGTATTGCTCCCGTATTGCGTCTTAATCCCTTTGAAATCAGGGCTGGGTTGTTACAACTGCGCAACGATGCAAACGGAGTTTTTTCCGCGTCTTAATCCCTTTGAAATCAGGGCTGGGTTGTTACCATGCAAAAAGCACGAGCAAAAGCCAGCCAACTCGTCTTAATCCCTTTGAAATCAGGGCTGGGTTGTTACACTTATCATGTCAAACAACAACACCGTGACACGGTCTTAATCCCTTTGAAATCAGGGCTGGGTTGTTACCTATCTCAATTCGCGCTTGTGGCGGCTTGCACGTCTTAATCCCTTTGAAATCAGGGCTGGGTTGTTACTCAACCTGACATGGAAAACCTACCTGATGAGGCGTCTTAATCCCTTTGAAATCAGGGCTGGGTTGTTACGCGCCAACGCCAAAAGCCCGTGGGGCCCGTGGGGTCTTAATCCCTTTGAAATCAGGGCTGGGTTGTTACTGAGGATCAAGCACTCATGGCTCTCAAGGAAATGTCTTAATCCCTTTGAAATCAGGGCTGGGTTGTTACTGCGGTGGGGTGGATTGTCTCAAAGAATCAATGGCTTGGAAAGGGCGTTCGGGGAGGTTCGGGGTTTTGGCCGAGATGTCTTCCAGGGTGTAGCGTCCTAGCCCAAAAACGGTTTCCTTGCCGACGTGCAGCCACTGGCCGAGGTGCAGGGCGGGCAGGAAGGGGGTGAGCTCGCCTTGCAGGGTCCAGCGGCCGATGGCGCCGCCTAGTTGCATGGTTTGCTGCTGGCGCGAGGAGCGGCGGGTCCAGTCCTGCCATTTGAGCTGCTTTTGACTTGCGATCGTGGCGGCGGCCTGCTTCAGGGCCTTGAAGTCCCAGCCGGGGCTGCCGTTGCCATGGAATTCGGCAAGCAGGGCAAGGCGGCGCATGAGCTGCATCAGCAGGCGTTCGGCATCGAGTTTGTCCGGCGGTACGGCACGGCCGTTGTCTTGCAGGCGCAGCGGGGTGTGGAAGTGGAGGGTGATGGCGTGGGTGTTTTCTGGCAGTTGGGGGCTTTCGGGTGTGCGGGTTTCGATTTCATGTAGTTCCGAGCGGCCTTCGCCCGGGCCGAGGCCGCGTTGGGCGGCGCGTTGCCAGGCGAGCCGGATGAGCGGCAGTTCGTGCCGGGCACGGCCGATCAGGACCATGTCGAGATGCCAGTTTGCGCCGGGGGGGAGCTCAAGGGCGCCCCAGCCGGCGGGTTCGATGAGGTAGGGCGCCGGCGGCTGACTGAGGCGCTGCAGCGGGTGGTCGACCGGCGGCGGGGCGAATAGGGCGGGGTAGGGACAGGTGTGGAGCAGCGGACAGCCGGGGCAGTCTTTTTGCCGGGTCATGCAGGCGAGCTGGCGCAGGGCGTGGCCAAAGCCGCCGCGCAGGACGGAGCCGGCCCATGCAGGAAAGCGCACCGGGGTGCTGGCGGTAAAGTGAAAACGGTAGCGGGCCAGGGGGAGCATGCTCATTTTTCCTTCAGGGCTTTTTGAAGCCAGTGCTGGAGTTCGGTCTCGCGGGCGCTGATGCGTTTGATGAATTGACTCATGCTGCCAGGTGGATCGGCCTCCATGACGCCGTGGGCCAGGGCGTTGCGCAGATTTTTCAGGGTGCGGAAGTTGGCCGGGGATTCCACGGCCAGGTTCTTGTCCTTACTGTCCTGCATCAGTCGCTCGTCGGCATTCTTGCGGTTGTCGTAATCGTTGGGGTCGCCGGAAGTGGCTGCGGAAACGCGGGCTTCGTAGCCGAATTGAACGGCCCGCAGGTAGTCGCGGCGGGCGAGATAGTCGAGCGCCAGCTGGTGTTCTCGGGCGGCGCGGCTGCCGGCTTTGTGCCAGGCGGTGCGGTCTTTGAGTAGCGGGCGAAAAAACTCTCCGGCCGGGCTGAGTGACGGGGTTTCGTCGAGTTTCTGGATGGCGGCCGTCAGTTTCTGGCTGCTCAGCGAGGCGTTGGCGATTCTTTCGAGAAAGGCGGCTTCGGCGAAAAGCGGCCCGGGCAGGTTTTCTGCCGTGAGCAGGTCGGCAAAGCTGCCGTAGTCGCCATCCTTGTTGAAATTTTCGAGGGCGCGTATCCATTCATAGAGATTGAGCATGCCGTCCAGGCGGACGACCGGCGTGATGTTGTTGCTGTCTTTGTGCTCGTAGGCGCCGTAGTAGATGGCTTCGAGGTGTTGCTGGCGGGCGGCGCGCAGGTAAAAAAGCGCGAGCAGCGCCAGCATGGGCAAGTGGCGAAAGCCGTGCGTGACATCCAGGATGACGGGATCGTCCGGCAGACCTGCGGTGAGGGCGCGCAGGATGTCGATCTGTTCCGCATCGTCGAGGCCGTAGGGGATGAGCTTGAGTTCATATTGCCGTTTGGCGTTCTGGCTGAGTTGCCGGGCCAGGTCGTCGAGCTGGGCTTGGCTGACGTCATTGTGGGCGACGGCTTGCACCAGTTCTTCCCAGGCGCTTTCCTGGCCGGTGGTGTCGAATTGGTCAAGGACCAGGGCGTCCCACATGCTGCCCGTCGTGCCGAGTATGCGCACATGCCGGCAGCCGGTTTGTTCGGCCAGGGCCAGACCGAAGTAGGCGGTGCTGACGGTTTGGCCCTGGTCGAAACGGTAGGTGGTGTCCCGGTAGCCGCCGGTCTGTCCTTTGCCAAGGAAGGTAATGAGGGTCGTCATGTCTGGTCAGGCGCCTGGGTCGTGGTGATCGGGAGGGGGGAAACATGGAAGGCTTCCAGCCGGGCGTTGCAGGCCCGCAGTTCTGCACTGGAAAGCTCCCGCCCCCGGGCATGGGCAGGCAGGTCGAGCGAGAGGTTGAGGTAACGCGCACCGCGCTGACAGACGGCAGCGGCCAGGTGCACGGGCAGGGTGCCGATGACGGTGTCGCCGGGCTCAACCTCGGCCGGGTCGAGGTGCGCAACCTGACGGTGGATGTGCAGGCCCTGCTGGGCGGCCCAGTCGCAGGCGCCGGGGTGGCGGGAGATGAACCAGGTGGTCATGAGAGGCTCGTGGGTTGTGGTTGGTTTTGCGTGGATGTCCTTGCCGTCGATTGCATCAGGCCATCGTTGCAGTGTGGCAGTTTGATGGGTGGATTTGCAAGAATGCCGTTGTCCAGGTGTGGGTGGGGTGGCGGGTCAGGGTCGGGATGCCGGGTATGTCTTCTGTTTCAATCGGCAAGATGTGCCTTGATGAACAAGGTCATCTGGTAGGGCTCGTCTTTTTCGGGTTTCTTTTTTTCCGATTTCTCCCGCCATTGGCCGTTGGCTTGCATCATGGTCTTGAGTCTTGCTGCGACCCTGGCCACGTCATCGCCTTGCCAGTGATTTTTTTTCATGGCGTTGAACAGGGCTTTCAGTTCCGGTTGATCGCAGGGTCTGGCCCGGATGACTTCGGCGAGGCTGCGCTCGAAGGGAGACATTTCTGCCAGCCGCCTGGCTTCTTCTTGTCTGGTACGTTCTTCCTTCTCGCGGTTTTCCTTGTCTTGTTGCCGCTTGCGTCGTTCGGCGGTGCTGTTTTCATCTTGCGTCATCCGCCCGTAGCCTACCGCCGTCTTGGCGCCAAAACCAAGCCATTCTGCGGCATGCGCGAAGGCGGCGGCGAGCAGGGCTTGCCAGGTGTCGCGCAGTTCCGGCGAAACGAGGCCAGGGTGGCATTCGACGTGAAAGCAGAAGCGCGAGCCGGGCAGCACGGCGAGGAAGGGGATGGGGTTGGGGGAAAGGCTGGTGTTGGGTGTGGTGTTGCCTTGGTAATAGTCGCTCAGGTGCGGGGTCATGATCTCGATGCCGAGCAGGGTGCGGTCGTCCTTGGGGCTGGCAGCGGGTTGCGGGAAAACGTCCCAGCAGCGCAAGGCGCTCTGGCGGGGGTCGCTGTCGCGGCTGAGGTCGTTCTCGCCGGGGCCGAACAGGTTGGCGATGGCGGCTGCGTTCCAGCCGGCGTTGTCACCCCACTCGCCTTTGGACAGTTCTTCGGCGGCGCAGCGTAATACGCCCTTGATGCTGGAACCCGGCAGATAGGGCAGGCCGTAGGGGGAAAGAAAGGCAAAGCCGTTTTCCAGTGGGTGTTCGTTGCCAAGGCCAGTGGCGAAGGGGGCGCAGGCAAGGGCTGACCAGGTGAATAGATTGGTCTGGCTGGCGGCCAGGTATTGCTGGCGCTCGACCAGGTTCTCGAGCAATTCCCGGCTGTGGCCGGGGAGCGGGCAGACGGTTTTTTGCAGATTTTCGACGCTGGCATTTTTCTTTTTGCCATTTGCTTGGATCTCCTTTGCCTTGATTTTTCCGTCTTTGTCGGGGGCCAGGTTATCGTTCCAGCCAGCGTAATACAGGCCAAAGCGGTGGCCGGGGGCGGCCTCGCCCAGGTGGGGCTGGAGGTAGTTGGGGACGGCGGCTTGCATGTTCAGGCTCCCACGGCGGCGGCAAATTGACGAATCCAGCGCAGTAGCAACAGGGCTTCTTCGCTGGCCTGGCGGTATTGCTGGCTGTCGGCTTTGTTGAGCATGAGGTTCATGAATTCCTGAAAGCCGATGTCTTTGTCGCTGCCGCCAGCGCTGCTCATTATCCAGCGGCGCAGGTGGCAGGCCAGGTCCTTGTGGTGCAGCTTGCCCTTGTCCTCAAAAAAAGCCAGGGTCTGCAAGAGGCCGTTGTTCATGATCAAGGCCGGGGTCGCCTTGGCCAGGTCCTTGTATTGATCGCTCCGGGCGACGCCTTCCTGGGCGAAGCGCCATGCGGTGGCGGAGCGTCGTTGTTCCAGCGTCATCATCGCCGATTGCATTGGCAGGCTCAGTGTGTTCATGGTGCCTCCTTATTTGAGGATGGTGACGAGCACCTGGCCACGGCCGGTGCTGGCGTCGCCACCGATCTGCAATAGTTGTCCATCGAGCCCGGCGCTGACCTGGCTGAGCACGGTTTCGGCCGGCGTGTCGTGCTGGCCGCTGCGTTCCTGGCTGGCCATCAATGGAGCGATGAGCAGGCTTTCCGGCGGCAGGTTTTCGACGTAGAACAGGCCGCCATCGGCTGCGGTGCCGGTGTCGTCGTCAATGCGTACATGCGGTTCGACGACGGTGGCGTTCCTGACGAAGTAGCCGAAATCGTCGTCGGGCAGCAGCACCAGATGCTGGCTAAGCTTGCTGCGGAAAAACGCATGGGCGTCCGCCTGCGGCAGAGCGTTGGCGGCCAGCCATTGGGCGACGGCTTGCAGCGGGGCGGTTTGCCGGGCGCGGTATTCAAAGGCTTCCAGATGCAGTTTGTCGCCGGAAAGCAGGTCGTCCGCAGTAACGCCGGCTTCCCCTTCGGCCGGGGCGGCGGGGAGGGGCGGGAAATCCTTTTTCCCCAGCAGGGCGAGCAGCCGGGCGGCACGCGCCAGGGCCAGCGGGCTGGTGAGGTAGACGTAGCCCTGCCTGGCGCAGCGCACCGGGAAGGCGAGCAGTTGCGCATCGCCAAAGCTGATGGCGCCGGCGTAGAGCTTTTCAGACTGGCCTTCCGGCCCGAACAGGCGACTGAGCAGGGCGTCGTTTCTCCATTCAGTGAGCTGGCCGAAGCGATGGCGGACGGCGCCCTTGAGGCCGGAGCCGGCAAAGAGCGGGTGCTCGGTGTGGCGTTCGCGCTGGATCGGGCTGTCGATCAGGCCAAAGGCAGTGCCGGCGCCCATGTGCACGGGGCTGATGGCGTAGAGGAAAAGGGCGGCTTGGGCTTGGTACATGGTGGCTCCGGGATCAGTTGAAGGCGGTAAAGCGGATACGGCGAGCAGTGGCGGTTTCGAGGTGATGTCCGTCGGTCCGGAATTTCTGGCTGCCGGTTTTGGGGACGGCGGCAAGGTGCAGGGCATCCGGTATTTTCAGGCCATGCCCGGCCCGTTGCCGGGTGGCGCGATCGAAGCCGGCGTGGCTGGCGGATATCCACTGCTGGCTTGGGTTGGCAAAGAAGCGGTCAGAATGGGCAAGTCGCAAAGTCATCCCCTGTTCGATGGTTTCCTGCCGGCATCCGGGCCGTGCGGATGCGGAGAAAAAGAAAGCGCTGGATCTGCTTTTCCGGGCGAAGTTTTTTCCGGATGGCTGGGCTGATGTCCGTTTCCTGTTCCTTGGCATGCCTTTCATGTCTCCTCCGCCCAAGGAGCGATGCGGCAATGGTTGAAGCCTTCGGCGCGGCGCATCGGGTCGTCGATGGGGAGGCCATTGTCGGCCAGTTGCTGGAGTTTTCCGAGCTCGGCAAGCTTGCCGCTCAGTTGATACCAATAGACGCTGCCGGTTGGAGCGGTGCGTTGCGCCGGCTTGGGCTTGCCGGTGGCGAGATCCCAGCCGGAGATGGTGTCGGCGCGGCTGACGCAGGCGGCAAGTAGCTGGCCGGGGACGCCTTCGGGTTGCCAGCCTGCGGCAAAAATGCCGGGCGTGGTGAGGATGAGGCGGTAGCACCCTTCGCGTTCGATGCGCGCCCAGTCAGGGGCGGGCAGGGCCAGCTGCTGGTTGTACAGGCGGGCGGCGCGGCCATCACCACCGAGACGGACGAGGTCGCCATCCTGCAGGGTCTTGTCATGTCCTTCGTAGGCCGCGACGAAGCCTACGCCGGGCTTCAGGGCGACGGCTTCACTGGTGTAGATCATGCCGTCGGCGGCGCTGCGTTTTTCAGCATCGAGGGCAATGCCCAGGCGGCTGTCGAGTTTCCAGAGAGCGCTGCTGGGGAGCAGGTGCTGTTCTTGTATCGGCTGCCCGGCCAGCCAGGCGCCGATGCCAGTGCCGCTCAGCCACAGTCCGCCTACTGGTTTGGCAGGCGTGTCGGCACACAGGGTGGGGAGCCGTGCGAGGGGATAGCTGCTGCACAGCCCGGTGGGCAGCAGCTGCGGGCGCAGATAGGTGGCGCCGCTGAGATGGTCGTTGTTGACCACCACGTCGGCAGGCAGCGGCCACAAGGGTTCCAGCGCCGTGTGCGCGGCCGACTGCCGGGCCAGGCCAAAAAGCGTCAGGCGGAAATCGGCCAGACTTTCCAGTAAAGACCCAGCGGCCATCAGGCGGGAGCGCAGGGCGCCGGCGGCGAGGCTGGGCCACGGCGGCATCAGCGCTTCGCCGTGGCTGCCGGCATCGCCAAACAGCTTGTTGCCGCGCAGATAGAGGACATCCAGGGGTTCGAGTAGCAGGGCGTTCATGACAGTTCTCCGGTGCGGCCTTCGCGGGCGAGGAATTCGGCGACGCCGAGCAGGTCGCGCACCAGCGGCGCCGGTTCCTGCTGGCGCTGGCGGGCGATGTGGCAGGCGGTTGCGGCAAGGATGGGGCCGAGCGGCCCGGCGGTTTTCCCCCCCTGGCGGTTGAGCTGATAGGCCAGATTGCAGGCTAGCAAGTCCTGCAGGGCTTCCATGCCGATCTGCGCGGCCAGGGGTAAATCGGTCAGCCAGCCCTGGGTAAGGTAGGCGCTGCGGCGCGAGGTATTGCCGGCAAAGAGGGCTTGCAGCTTGATCAGCAGGGCGACGGGGGTGTCAGTGAGGTCGCCGTGCAGGGCTTGCGGCCAGGCGGTGCCCGGTTGCAGCCAAGGCAGGGTGAGGTGCACAGCACCGCCGGAGCGTTTGAGCAGGTTGATGGAAATGGCATCGCGCCCGCCTTCATTTTTAGCTTTTTTCTCGGTCGCCCGGAGTTCGCCCAAGACCCGTCCGAGCGGGGTCTGGTGATGGGCGACGACGGCGCCGGCCGAAGCGGTGGCTTTTTCGCCCATCATGCGCAGTAGCCGGTTGCCATAGAGGGCGTGGCCGTGCTTGAACTTTGCGCCTTTGGGGTTATTGGCCGTGGCCAGCAGATCTTCCAGTCCGGCTTGTTCCGGCCAGATGCCGGCATAGCCCAGGCGCAGCAGGAACAGGCAGCGCAACAGGTCATCGACTGAGACCATCGCCAGTACGTCGTCCCCGCCGGCGTAGATGAGCTTGCCCTTGCAGCAATCTTCCACGACATGGCGGGCGATGTGCAGTGAAAAACCGTTGAGCGCGCCGGAGATGGCCATGTGCCGGGCGGGTGAAACCGGGCGTGGTGCCTTCAGATAGTCGTCGAGTGCCGGGAATTTGTCTTTGGCCTTGGCGCGGATCTTCGGGTGCCAGGTTTTTTCGAACGGCAAGGCGTAACCGGCTTCGGTGCCCGAGAGCCAGGCGCCCATCTTGTCGCCGTCCATCAGGATGAAGGCGTAATAGGCTTCGGGTTTGAGATTCAGCAGGCGGCCTACCTGCTGGCGGCGTTGCTCGCGGTTGTCGTCGGCGCTGTCGTCATTGCCATCGAGATCGTCGGCATCGAGCCAGGAGGGCAGGCGGCGCACCAGTTCGCGCGTGGTTTCAGATTGCAGGTAGAGGCTTTCTGCCAGTTGCCGAGGCAGCGCGACCGGCTGGGTATGAGGGCGGATTTCGGCGAGCAGGCGGGCGGCTTCGGGGCTGCTGCCCGCGTCGGCGGCCAGCCAGCGTTCCAGCGAGGTGGCGAGCGCCATGGTGTGGGTGGAGACGACGTAGCGGTTCAGGTCTTCATCAATGACGTCGCGGAGTTCGCGCACGAACTGACGCGGCCAGAAACGCTTCAACATCGCCAGTGCGCTCAGGTGTTCGCCCTGGCGAAGCAGGCCAGGTAGGGCTTTGGCTGCTAGGTTCCACAGGGTGGGCGCTGCCTTGCGGCCTTGCTTGCCCCAGGTGAGTTGCACCCGGTCGGTGGTCAGCCATTCGGCCTCGCCGCTCAGGTCGCAGCGATAGCCCTCGTGCCGGGTCTGGTGGAAGGGGCGCACGCTTTTGGCGGCGGCGGCGACCCGGTCCAGCAGGTCGTAAATCGCCGGGTAGAGTACGCCCGGGTTGGGGATGAAGAAGCGGGCGCCGTCGATGCTGATTTCTCTGGAGAGGATTTGCCAGGCCCGGCGACCGAGAAAGCCAGGTAAGGCGACATTGCCGAGAAAAGGCCGGCTGGCGGCGGCGAGGGCGTCCTGCTGTGGCAGGGCCTTGCCGTCCTTGTCCTGAGTAATCAGCGCAAACGGTACGGCGGCCCAGTGCACTTCCGGGAAGCCGGCGAGTTGTGCGGTGAGCTGCGCATGGCAGGGCAAATCCGGCGTGTTGGCGAGTCGCGCCTTGTCCAGTAGTTCATCGAGCATGGTTTGCGCGGTGTCACGCACCCAGTCGCGCACCGCGCGAGTGACCTGTCCGGCCAGCGCAGTCGCTTCTCCGGCGGGGACGATGGCAACGAATTTGTTGGGCAGCGCCGGCAGAAAGAGCGGGTTGGCGTCGGTTTTACGGTTTACCCATTCCTGCTCGGCAAAAAGATCGGCAGCCAGGTTGACCTCGTCACGCAGCCACAGATCCACCTGAGGCATGCCGCGCAGTTGCGGGAAAATGAGCGTGTCCGGGCCGAGCTGTGTGCAGATGACGCGCAAGCCTTCCCAGGCGATGCGTGACAAGAGATGCGAGCCGGCCCACAGATCGGAGGTGGTGCGGGCGGTGGCAATGAAGTCCTGCACCGGGCCGAAACTCATGGCCAGCAGGGCGGCTTCCCCTTGTGCATCGCCAGCAAAGGCGGTGGCGAAGGCGCTGGTGAGATCGAGGTGCGACCAGATGCTGTGATCTGGAATGCGCGTGTCGGCGGGCAGCCACTGCCACAGTGCGGCGAGATCGCTGCCTTCGAGTTCCGGTCCGAAGCGCCAGAACGCCAGTGCCGTGCGGCGGGCGTCGATGTCGCCGTTGCCGCTGGTCACGATCAGTCTGCGGAAATGTTCGCCAGAGATCGCCTTGATGTGTGCCGGGCTGATATCGCCGAGCTGATCGAGGTGGTATTCCTCGCCGGAGAGCGGGTGAATCAGGACGGGGTGCTGATCGAAGCGCACCTGCGCCCAGCTCTCGCGCCCGCCACCACCAAACTGGGGCCGGTCAGCGGCCGATGCCCAGTGATCGGCCTGTTGGACGGCCCGTTGCACGGCCTCGGGTACGACGCCCTGCGGGAAGAAGGTCTGACGCAATTCGCGCACCGTGCCACCCTCATGGCCGGCGCTGTCGCGTAACAGCACCAGGGCTTTTTCCGCCGGATCGTGGGTCCAGGCAGCCAGTTTGCTCAGCCAGTGTCCGTGATGTTCGCTCATTGCGCGCCTCCCAGGCGTTGCAGTTCGGGATTTTGATCGAGCCGTCCATGAATTTTCTGCCAGACGGCGAGTTGATCCAGCCGCACGTCCGGTAACGGGCAAACGTGCGGCGTGTGGTAGATGCGGGCCCGGAGTCGTTGCTGGCTGTCGCGGAAAAGTTTGAACCGGAGTTGGTTGGCCAGCCGTGCTTGGCCGCCCCAGGCGCGGACATCGTGGTGGGTGACCGGGTAAGCGATGATGTGACGATCTTCGATGCGGTTACTGCCCGCGCCGGTGCTGAAGCTGAACATGGTGCGGTACTCGATTTTGGTCTGCGCGAGAAAACGCATCGCCGCCACCCAATCGGCAAAGGGTTTTTTACTTTCCCAGATCAGCGCACCTTGTTTGTCCTGTCCGATGGCATGCGGCCAATCCAGCTGCAGGCAGTCAATGAGCGGGCGGAGCACGGCTTTCAGCGCAGACTGCTCGGCATGCAGCGTGTCCTGTCCAGCAAACGCCAGCGAGCCCCAACCATTGCGACTGCGCCCGCCGACGGTACCGAACCAGTGGATGAGTTGCAGGACCTGGGGAATGATCGTTTCCTCAGCCGGCCAGGCGAGTTTCAGGACATTGCTGCCGCCGGCTTCAAGGACGCTGTTGTTTTGCAGTCCGAGGCCTGTGTCCCTTTTGTAAATGAGCGGGCCATAGCCGAGATAAAGCTGGCTACCAACCGGGGATTTGACCTCGCCGTGCTTGACGGTCTGATCCTGGTGCCCCCACTGGCTCTTGCCTTCCTTCCAGTGGGCCAGTGCCAGCCGCACCTTGCTGCGACTGGCTCCGGACTCCAGCCAGGCCTGACCGAACAACATGCCTTCCTGGTCACGCAGGGTCTGATGCCGGTAGCCGGCGGCGGGGGCAGCGGCGATGCGCCACCATTCGCGCAGCAAGGCCTTGAGTGGCGGCGTGCGCCAGATGCCTTTCTTCTCGGCGTTGCCAAGAAAGGTGGGAGAGAGTAGTTCGATCCGCAATTCGTTTCTATTGATCATGGGCGTGGTTCTCGGTGACATCAGGCATGCCGGATAGCATAGCGCAGCTTTGCCGCAAGTCATGCTTTGGCAAGCTTGCTGTCTGCATCCCATTGGATCTGCTCCGGCGCCAGCGTCAGACCGTAGCGGGTCAGGGGTTTGCGGCCTTGCGCGGTGATCAGGTAGGGGGTGGCGGCGATCGGGCCGAGGGCTGCCTTGAGGCGGTGGTTGACCTTGGCGCATTTTTGCTCGAAGAACTCTTTGCTGAATCCTTCCCGGCCGAGGATTGCCGAGGTCTTTTCAAAGCTGGCCGCTGCCTCCCCCGTTATCCCGGCATAGACTTCGAGAAATTCGGCGTGATCGGCATCGCTGCAACGGATGGGGGGTTGGCCCGCATGGCAGCGGCTGGCAAACCACAGGTACCAGGCGAAAAGTTGCGGCGGCAGCCGTACCGTCGCGCCGGCGCAGCTTAGCTCGCGGCAACGGGGGTTGATGCGCAGGTGGGGCGGCTGCAGGTGCGCCTGGGCGGCGGCGATGACGGCGGAGAAGGTCCGGTCATTGGCGAGCAAGTCCGGCGGCAGCAGCGGGCGCAGGCGTACAAACGGGATTTCCGCCAGCATGACGCGGGCTTCGCGGGTGTGGATGGGGCGGCCGTCGCGGGTGTAGAGCAGGCGCGGCGTGGCCGGTGGAAAGTAGAAGTCGGGCAGGGCTTCGAAGGGTTCGGAGACCAGCACATGCGAGAGCCGATCCTGCGGCCGGGCGGTGAGCGACAGGCAGTAGCCCAGGTAAAAGCCCATGGTCTTGCGCCCGCCGGCGATCGAGACGTGCAGTTCCTTGTCGGGATCGGCGGTGAGCTGGCGCAAGAGGGCGTGGATGGCGTCGGCGGCAAGGGCGTTGTCTTCCGGGGTGCGGATGTCGTTGAGCGGTTCTCCTTTGGCGTTGCAGATGGGGTGGATGTTTTCCGGCGGGAAATGAATGCCGGCGGCTTCAGGGTAGTCGCGGCAGAAGGCCGGGAACTGGCCGTGTGCGGGATCGAGCAGGGCGAGCCGGGCGCGTTCGCCGCCTTCCTGGCTGGTGATCAGGTGGATGCTGTCGGGAATCCATGCCGGGGTTTGCGTGACGCACAGGGCATAGAGCGTTTCGGTGACGATCTGGGGCGAGAGGCCGGTGACGGCCAGGAGGATGCGGTGCGGGTTCATGGTGCGGGGAAATGAACGGTAAGACCACATCTTAGCCAGTGCCGGCTGTGGCCGGATGGCCGGCAAGCTTGCCAGAGCCATCCGGCCTGCGTGCCGGCACCCGTCTTCCGGCGTCGGGATCTGGGGCTGGATCTGGGGCCGGATGGCCTGCCGTGGATCGTGCGCCTGGCCCAAGCCCGGGAGAATGAGGGAATCCGTTTTCGGAATCGTGATCCGCGTCATGAACCGGCTGGGGCGCGGCTACCGTTTCGGGGCGCTGCGGGCCAGGACAACCGGATCGCCGGAAATGACGGTCAGACTTTCATCCATCTGGAGCCAAGGCTGGATAAAGCCGGCCAGGCTGGAGCCACGGGGGGAGTGGGGCCTGGCAGGAAAAGGTTGATGCTCGTCAGCTAACAGGGATAATGGCGGCTTGGAATTTTTCGAGTGTGGTCATGACCAGCCCAGTAACCTTCAAGATTCTCGAAGATATTGCCCGGGACTTGTCCGGGGATGAAGTGACCTTTCCCACTTTCCTGGACATCACCTTCCAGGTGCGCGGCGCCCTCAAAAACCCCAATCTGAATGTGGAGCAGCTGGCCAAGCTGGTGGGGGCCGAGCCGTTGATGAGCGCCAAGATCATCCGCATGGCCAATTCCGTGGCCATGAACCCTTCCGGCCGGGCCGTGGCCGACGTGAAGACGGCCATTGTCCGGGTGGGGATCGAGTCGGTGCGTACCGTTTCCTTTGCCGTGGCCATGGAGCAGTTGCTTCAGTCCAGGCAGATGCAGGTCTTTCAGGGGATTTCCCAACGGCTCTGGGAGCATACCGCCCATGTGGCGGTGTTGTGCCGGGTGCTGGCCCGCAAAGTCGCCAGGATCAATGGCGACGAGGCCATGTTTGCCGGCCTGGTGCACGATATTGGCGTTTTTTACCTGATGTCCCGGGCCGCGCATTTCCCCGAGCTGGTGGCCGACAAGGAAGAGTTGCATGCCCTTCTGGTAGGGTGGCACGACAGCATCGGGCACGCCCTGCTGTCGGCCCTGGGACAGCCGGAATCGGTGTTGCAGGCCGTGCAGGAGCATGAGCAGGACCGCGAAATCAAGACGCTGAAGAGCCTTTCCGATGTGCTTTATGTCGCCAACAAGATCGCCAATACGGTGGCCAGCTGGCGTGACAAGGACCTGGATGGGGCGGTCGATACCTCGATGCTGGCGGATATTTTTGATGCGGAAACCCTGCAGTCCATCATTGACGAGTCCGAAGAAGAGGTGATTTCCCTCAAGAAGGCCCTCGTGAATTGAGCCGGGGCGGAACGAATGCGGCAGGGCTGGCTGCGTGCCGGCCTTTTGGGTAAGCAATTTCAGGGGGTGTTCATGGATAACGTCAATTCATCCGGCCAGCGCGACAAGCAATGGGCGGTGTTGTGCCTGGGGGCGCTGGGGGTGGTGTATGGGGATATCGGCACCAGCCCACTGTATGCGATGAAAGAGGTTTTTGCGGGCAACCATCCCATTGCCCTGAACGAGTTCAATGTGCTGGGCAGTCTCTCGCTGTTCTTCTGGGCACTGCTGATCATCGTCTCGATCAAGTATGTGATCTTCATCATGCGGGCCGATAACCGGGGTGAGGGCGGCATCATGGCGATGATTGCCCTGGCGCTGCATGACACCCGGCCCGAGCAGCGGTCCCACAAGGCCATTCTGGTGCTGGGGGTGCTGGGGGCGGCCATGTTTTATGGGGATGGCATGGTGACGCCGGCCATTTCCGTGCTTTCCGCAGTGGAAGGTCTGGCAGTGGCGGCACCCTCGCTACATTATTTCGTGTTGCCGCTGGCGCTTCTGGTGCTGCTCATCCTGTTCTATGTCCAGCATCACGGCACGGCCCTGGTGGGACAGGCCTTCGGGCCGGTGATGCTGGTCTGGTTCTCGGTGCTGGCCCTGATGGGGCTGGACCAGATCCTGGAAAACCCGCATGTGCTCCTGGCGATTCATCCCGCCCATGCCCTCGAATTCATGGTGCAGAACCGGGCCATGGCCCTGGTGGCGATGGGCAATGTGGTGCTGGCCGTGACCGGGGCCGAAGCCTTGTATGCGGACATGGGGCATTTTGGTCGCAAGCCGATTCAGCGCGCCTGGTTCGCCTTCGTCCTGCCGGCCCTGTTGATCAATTACTTTGGTCAGGGCGCCCTGCTCCTGAGTCACCCGGACGCCGCCAGCAATCCCTTTTACCTGATGGCGCCCTTGTGGGCCTTGTATCCGCTCCTGGCCCTGGCGACCTTGTCCACCGTCATTGCCAGTCAGGCGGTGATTTCCGGTGCTTTTTCCGTCACGCGCCAAGCCATGCAGCTCGGCTTTTTGCCGCGCATGGAGGTGATGCACACCTCGGAGCGGGAGCAGGGGCAGATTTATCTGCCTGCCATCAACTGGGGCTTGATGCTGGCCGTGATGGTGCTGGTGCTGGGTTTCCGCTCTTCCAACAATCTGGCGGCGGCCTATGGTATTGCCGTCACCGGGGACATGGTGATCACCTCCCTCCTGGCGACGGTGGTGGCGGCCCGGGTCTGGGGCTGGGGCTGGCTCAGGGCCGTCCTGCTGTTTTCCTGTTTCCTGGCGGTGGAACTGACTTTCCTGGCGGCCAACATCCTCAAGATTCCCGATGGCGGCTGGTTCCCGCTGGTGGCCGGGGTGACCATCTTCGTGCTCATGACCACCTGGAAGCAGGGCCGCACCTTGCTGCACCGGCGGCTCGCCGGTGAGCGCATGGAGTTGCTGCCCTTCATCGAATCCCTGGCGGCAGACATGCCAACCCGGGTACCTGGCACGGCGATCTTTCTCAATGCGGACCCGGTCAGTGTGCCGCACGCCCTGCTGCATAACCTGATGCACAACAAGATCCTGCATGAGCGGGTGGTGGTGGTGTCGGTGCAGTTCTTTGATGTGCCCTATGTGCCGGACATCGACCGGGTCGAGGTGCGGGCGCTGAATGAAAATTTCTGGCAGGTGATCGTGCACTACGGTTTCAAGGACGAGGCCAATCTGCCTCTGGCGCTGTCCTTGTGTGCCAACGCAGGACTGGTGCTGGAGCCGCTCGAAACTTCCTATTTCATCGGTCGGGAAACCCTGATTCCCCGCTTTGGCTCGGGAATGGGCGTGTGGCGGGAAAAGCTGTTCATTGCCATGTTCCGCAACGCCGGCAGCGTCACCTCTTTTTTCAGGATTCCTTCCAATCGTGTCGTGGAACTGGGCACCCAGGTGGTGCTGTAGCAGGAGTGCGGGATGTTTCGAGGATATGGCCAGACGGATCCAGCCCCCGGCCGGGAGCCGGGGAGCCGCGTGCCGCGGCAGGTGCGGCTGATTTCGGTCTTGATTCTGGCCTTCGTGTTTGCCAGTGTGGCCTGCCTGGGCCTGTATCTGAGTCGGCAGCAATTGCACAGTCGTTTGCAAAGCGAGGCCCTGCGCCTGCAGTCGGCCTTTGCCGTGGCCCAGAGCGATATCGAGCAGAACATGCTGATCCTGGCGGCCATGGTGGCGGCGGATCCCGAGGTGCAGCGGCTGTTCCGGGACGGCAAGGCGGCGGTGCAGGCGGAAGGCGGCGGCCCAGGCGGTGAGCGGGCCCGGCGGGCCCGGCAGGCGCTGATGGACCACGTGGCGCCCCAGTGGCGGTCGATGCAGGCGCAGTTTGCCCTGCGTCAGCTGCATTTTCACCTGGGCCCCGGTTCCCTCTCCTTTTTGCGGGTGCACACCCCTGAAAAATTCGGGGACCGGATGGATGATGTGCGCCACATCATTGCTGCGGTCAATAAGGATGGACAGCCGCGCACCGGCTTTGAAACCGGACGTATTTATTCCGGGGTGCGGGGCGTGGTGGCGGTGCGGGATGAGCAGGCTCCCGGCCGGCCGGTGATCGGCGCCCTGGAGGCGGGCACCTCCTTCGATACCCAGTTGGCGCGCCTGGATGGCATGCTGGGGGCGGGCTTTGCCATCTTGTTGAAGCAGGAGCATGTGGACCAGAACGTCTGGCAGGACTATCTCAAGCTGAACGGCATTCCCGGCCAGGGGAGTTGCAAGTGTTACCTGGAGGCGGCTTCCCGCCCGGAGATTCAGGAATGGATGCGTCAGGGGGATATTCTCCGTCCCCTGGCAAGCCGCCTGGATTCCTCCTTGCTCACATGGCAGGGACGGGATTACCAGTTGGTCCGCTATCCCCTCTATGACTACCTGCACAAGGTAGACCCTGGGCGACCCCATGTGGGCGCCGTGGTGATCTGGCTCGATCGCACCCAGATGCTGGCGGAACAGGCGCAGCTCGAAAACCGCATCGTGCTCGGGGCGGTGCTCTCTTTTGCGGTGGTGACGCTGCTCCTGTTCTGGGGCCTGGGCATCACCCGCCGCCGCCTGGAGGCGCGCATCCAGGCGGCCACCCAGGCCCTGGAAGACGAGCGGCGGCTGTTTGTCGGAGGGCCCGTGCTGACGCTGGTCTGGCAGCCGGAAGGCGGCTGGCCGGTGCGCTATGTGTCCGAGAATGTCCGCCAGGTGCTGGGCTATAGCCCGGCCGAGATGATGGCGGCAGGCCGGAAGTTCGAAGATTTCATTCACCCGGATGACCGTGACCGCCTCAGCCAGAAACGGGAGGGGCTCATCGAGCGTCGGGAGCACAGTTGGGAGCAGCGCTACCGGCTCTTGCGCCAGAATGGGGAAGTGCGCTGGTTCCTTGATTTCACGGTGGCCGAGCAAGATGCCGAAGGGCGCTTGCGCCAGGTGCGCGGCTACCTGATCGACCAGACCGGGCAGGTGGAACTGGAGACCCGCCTGCGGGCAGAAGAAGAGCGGCTGGAACTGGCCCTGGCCGGTGCCGACCTGGGCATGTGGGAGTGGGACGTCGCGAGTGGCACGGCCAGCTGGGATGCCCGGGCTTACGAGATGCTGGGCTATGCCCCCGATGCCTTCCCCGTGAACCCGGATGTGTTCAAGCAGATGGTGCATCCCCGGGACAGCGAGCGGGTCACGGACCAGATCCAGACCCATCTGAGCCGGGCCGAGGGCTTTGTCGTGGAGTTCCGCATCCGTCGCGCCGACGATAGATGGATCTGGGTCGAAAGCCGGGGCAAGGCCGTGACCTGGCACCAGGGCGAGCCCGTGCGGCTCCTGGGTACCTTCACCGACATTTCCGTCCGCAAGCAGGCCGAACTGGCCTTGCAGGCTTCGGAAGCCCGCCAGCGCACCTTGATTGCCTCCATGAACGAACTGCTGCTGGCCATGGATGCCTCCGGCTTCCTGCGCGAGGTGCATCAGCCCCGGGGCTTTTTCGCCTGTTTCGACGATCTCCAGGAGCAACTGGGGCGGGATTACCGGGCCTATCTGCCCGAAGCCGTGGCCCACGCGCTGGACGATGCCATTGCCGGGGTCATCCGCACCCTGGAGGCCCAGGCGGTTTCCTTCTCGCTGCCCGTGCGGGAGGGAGATTCCACCGGAGAGGTCCGTCATTTTCATGCCCAGGTGAGTGCCTTGGCGGATGGTGAGCCCTATCCCACCGGCTATCTGCTCATGGTGCGGGACATCAGTGACAGCGTGCGCACCCAGCAGGCGCTACGCCAGCTGGCGACCCGCAATGCCGCCATACTGGAGGGGGCCGGGGAGGGCATCTACGGGGTGGATCGGGAAGATCGTTGCATTTTCATCAACCAGGCAGCCCTGGACATGCTGGGCATCCAGGAGTCCGGGGTGCTGGGCCAGGACACCCATACCTTGTTCCATCACCACGACGAAACCGGCGGGGCCTACCGGCCCGCTGACTGCCCCGTGACGCATACTTTGCAGGACGGGCAGCTGCGCCGGGTCGAAAATGAGTGGTTCTGGCGCCAGGACGGGGTGGGCTTCCCGGTTTCCCTGACGGTGGCGCCCCTGATCGAGGACGGTGAGCAAACCGGGGCCGTGGTCCTGTTCCAGGACCAGAGCCAGCGCCGGGCCCAGGAACAGGCGCTGCGCCACCTGGCCAGCACCGATCCCCTCACCGGGCTGCCCAACCGCCGTTACTTCATGGAGCGGCTGGAGCAGGAGTGGTCGCGCCTGAACCGTTTCGGTGGCCAGGCGGCCATCATGATGCTGGACCTGGACCACTTCAAGCAGGTCAACGACAACTATGGCCACGGCGTGGGGGACCAGGTGCTCGTGGCCTTTGCCGAGGTGCTGCGTCAGGGCGTGCGGCGCATGGACGTGCCGGGCCGCCTGGGGGGCGAGGAATTCGCCGTGATTTTGCCCGGGGCTTCCCTGGACGGCGCGCGCCAGCTGGCGGAGCGGCTCCGCCGGGCGGTCAGCCAGATGCCGGTGCAAGATGCCCTGGGACAGCCGGTGCGGGTGACGGTGAGCATCGGCGTCGCTTCCTTTGATCCGGAAACCCCTGTTTCCGAAGCCCTGCTGACCCGGGTGGACGAGGCCCTGTACCGGGCCAAGGCCTTGGGCAGGAACCGGGTCGAGGTCAGCCTGAGCGCTGCCGGCGGGCTTACAGGAAGTATTGCAGCAGCCGGTTGAGAAAGCGCCGGCCCGTCGCCGTGGGGGCGATCCAGTCCGGCTTCATGTCCAGCAGCCCGTCCCGGACCGCGGCCTGTAACGGCGCCTGGATCGTGATCAGGGGCTGGCCGGTGCGGGCCTCGAACAGGGCCGGGGGAAAGCCGCCATTCAAGCGCAGGGCATTCAAGAGGAATTCAAAGGGTAGCTGCGCCGCCTCGACCGCGAACTCCTCCTGCACCGGCCGGCCTGCCGCGACCTCCTTCAGATAGGCTTCGGGCCGCT
Organism: Azovibrio sp.; assembly: GCF_049658005.1. Classification (NCBI taxonomy): domain Bacteria; kingdom Pseudomonadati; phylum Pseudomonadota; class Betaproteobacteria; order Rhodocyclales; family Rhodocyclaceae; genus Azovibrio; species Azovibrio sp. The sequence continues at coordinate 19,286 of NZ_JBASOH010000035.1, forward strand.
TCCAGCGCATCTGGCGCAGCACCCGGTCGGGCAGGGTGAGCTTGCTGTGCGCCCCGGCGCCGATGCCCAGGTAGTCGCCAAAATGCCAGTAATTGAGGTTGTGCCGGCACTGCTGGCCGGGCCGGGCGAAGGCCGAGGTCTCGTAATGCTCGAAACCGGCCTCGGCCAGGCGGGCCTCGAAGGCCTCCTCGATGTCGGCGCACAGATCCGGCTCCGGCAACTCTGGCGGAAAGGCGGCAAAGCGGGTGTTGGGCTCCAGGGTGAGCTGGTAGCAAGACAGGTGCCGGGGGCCCAGCGAGAGAGCGGTGTCCAGGTCCGCCAGGGCCTCGTCCAGGCTCTGGCCGGGCAGGCCATACATCAGGTCCAGGTTGAAACGCTCGAAATGGCGCGCCGCCAGGGCGGCGGCATGGAGCGCCTCGTCCCGGTCGTGGATGCGGCCCAGGGCCTTGAGGTGAGCCGGGTTGAAGCTCTGGATGCCGAGCGATACGCGGTTGATGCCGGCGGCGCGAAAGCCCGCGAACTTTTCCGCCTCCACCGTGCCGGGGTTGGCCTCCAGGGTGATTTCCGCCCCCGGCGGCAATGGCACCCGGGCTCGCACCGCCATCAGCAGCCGGTCGATTCCTTCGGCGGAGAACAGGCTGGGGGTGCCGCCGCCGAAGAAAAGACTCAGCACCGGCCGGCCCCAGATCAGCGGCAGGGCGCTCTCCAGGTCCGCCACCAGGGCGTCCAGGTAGGCCGATTCCGGAATCTCACCCCTGGCCTCGTGGGAATTGAAGTCGCAATAGGGGCACTTCTGCACGCACCAGGGCAGGTGGATATAGAGGGAAAGCGGCGGGGAGAGCGTGAATTCAAGCCTCGCCCCCGCCCCCTTGCCGGCCGGGAGGATGGGAATGATGCGGGACATGGGATCAGAACAGGGAAGGGAGGGGGGTAGGCACGGTGTTTACTCCGACTCTCGCACCGGCGAGTCGAGCAGTCCGGCCTGGACCAGATGCAGCACGCAGAGGATCCGCCCGATGCGGCCGTTGCCGTCGCTGAACGGGTGGATGCTCTCGAACTGGTGATGAATCAGCGCCATCCTGATGATGGGGTCGATGTCGTCGCCTGCATCGTCGTTGATGAAGCGCTCCAGCGCCTGCATGTGAGCCTGAACGCTGCCGCCATCCTGCGGCGGGACGAACACGGTTGCCCCGGTGCGCTCGTTTTTCAACACCGTGCCGCCGCTGGAGCGGAAACCCTCGCTACTGTTCTTGAGCAACTGGAACATCGAAATCAGCGTGCCGTTGCCAAGGATGCCCTGTTGCTGGCGCATGCGCTCGTAGCCGTGCATCAGCGCCTCGCGGTAGCGCGCAACCTCCTTGGCCGATGGCGATATCCATTCGGCGATGTGCAGGTCGGCCTGGAACAGCTCGTCCTGCGTCGTCACATAGCTTTCGACTTCCGAGCTCGCCTTGGCTTCCTGCAGCGCCAGGGTGTTGATCAGGATCGCCTGGTTCGGGATGCTGGCTGCGCAGCCTTTCAGTTCCGCCAGGTACCGGTGTGCCGCGACCAGCGCCCGCAGCAGTTCCGGTGTCTGGAAATCGACGCCGGCCGGAGGCAGGTCTGGAATTTGATAGTGTGCTTGTGGGCTCATGGTGAGGCGCTGGAGTTCGGGCGGCGGGCTAACCTGAAGAGATCGTCATGTTGCATAAGCGGATTTTTTTTAACACGACATGAGCCTCATGTTAAAAACCTGACGCCGATACGTGAAGTCAGTGCGCATTGTCACGGGTTTGGCTTGTGTGTTGCTGTCCAAAAGCTCGAATGGCGGCTATTCGTTCCGCAGCCGTTCCAGCAGTTTCTGCATGGCCTGGCCCCGGTGCGAGCGCTGGTTCTTCAGCTCGGCGGGTAGTTCGGCGGCGGTCTGGCCGCTCGCCGGGTCGAGGAACAGCGGGTCGTAGCCGAAGCCGCCTTCACCGCGCAGGGCGGGCAGGATTTCGCCGTGCCACTCGCCTTCGGCAAGGATGGGCTGGGGGTCTTCGGCGTGGCGCATGAGCACGAGGAGGCAGACGAAGCGGGCGCGCCGGTCCGCCTGGCCGGCCAGGGTGGCCAAGAGTTTTGCGTTGTTGCGGGCGTCGCTTTTGGGTTCTCCGGCGTAGCGGGCCGAGTGCACGCCCGGGGCGCCGCCCAGGGCGGCGACGCAGAGGCCGGAATCGTCGGCCAGGGCGGGCAGGCCGGTGCAGGCCGAGGCGTGCCGGGCCTTGGCGAGCGCGTTTTCGATGAAGGTGGGGTGCGGTTCGTCTGCCTCGGGCACGCCGAGTTCGCCCTGGGGAATGACTTCGATGCCCAAGGGGGCGAGGAGGGCGGTGAGTTCCTGCAGTTTCTTGGCGTTGTTGGAGGCAAGGACCAGCTTCTTCATGGGGCTCATCCTGCCAGGGCGCTTTCCTGGGTGGCCACCAGCTGGCGGATGCCGGCTTCGGCCAGGTCGATGAGCACGTTCAGCTGTGCGCGGCTGAAGGGCTCGCCTTCGGCGGTGCCCTGGATTTCGACGATGCCGCCCCGGCCGGTCATGACCACGTTCATGTCGGTATCGCAGCCGGAGTCTTCCGGGTAGTCGAGGTCGAGCACGGGAGTGCCCGCAAAGAGGCCGACGGAAACGGCGGCGACATGATCCTCGAGGGGATTGGCGGCGATCTTGCCGGCAACGAGCAGCTTTTCGCAGGCATCATGCAGGGCGACCCAGGCTCCGGTGATGGCGGCGCAGCGGGTGCCGCCGTCGGCCTGGAGCACGTCGCAATCGAGGGTGATCTGCCGTTCGCCCAGGGCGGCCAGGTCGGTCACGGCGCGCAGGCTGCGGCCGATCAGGCGCTGGATTTCCTGGGTGCGGCCGCTCTGCTTGCCCTTGGCGGCTTCCCGCGGGCTGCGGCTGTGGGTGGCGCGGGGCAACATGCCGTATTCGGCGGTGACCCAGCCCTGGCCTTTGCCGCGCAAAAAGGGGGGGACGTTTTCTTCGACACTGGCGGTGCAAAGGACGCGGGTGTTGCCCATCTCGATCAAGACCGAGCCTTCGGCATGACAGGTGTACTGGCGAATGATCCGGACGGGGCGAAGCTCGTCGGCGGCACGCTGGCTGGGGCGCATGGTTTTCCTTTTATTTCTTGAGGCTGTATTTGTCGATGGCGGCGCGGATCTCTTCGATGGCGCGCTCGATTTCGTCGTCCGAGAGGTCGGACTTGTAACTGGGGTTGCGGCCGAATTCGTCGAGTTGGGTGGTGACTTCGGTAAGCCCCATGGTCTGGGTGGAGATGGCGCTCAGGGTCTCTTCCTGGTAGTTCTCTTCCCAGCGCACCACGATCATGGAGAGATTGTCGCCGTGCGGGCCGCCCCTGCGCTCGGCCTGCTGCATGAACTGGGGCACGGCCTGCATCAGGTTCGGGTGTTTCAGGGCTTCCACCAAGGTGTTGCCGGGAGCGACCCCCCAGATGCCGTCGGTGCACAGCACGATCAGATCACCCGATTCGAGCGGGGTCTTGCGCGAGAATTCCAGCTCGGGAGCGTGGCTGCCGCCCAGGCAGCTATAGACCTTGTTGCGTTCCGGGTGGGTTTCCGCCTGGGCCGGGCTGATCAGCCCCTCGTCGACCATGGTCTGGACCTGGGAGTGATCCCGGGTCTGGCTGATGATGTGGCCCTTGCGGATCAGGTAGAGGCGGGAGTCCCCGGCGTGGGCCCAGTAGGCGACGTTGTCCTGGACCACGCAGGCGACGATGGTGGTGCGCGGCGAATCTTCCAGCCGGTTCTGCCGGGAATAGTCGAGGATGGCGTGGTGGGCGTTGTCGATGTTCTTTTGCAGGAACAAGAAGGGGTCGGCCAGACTCGGGCAGGCTTCCCGCTGGAAGGCGTCGGTGAGGGTCTGGACGGCGATCTGGGCCGCCACTTCCCCGTAATAGTGGCCGCCCATGCCGTCGGCCACCACCATCAAGAGCGCGTCCCGCGAATAGCAGTGGGCCAGCCGGTCTTCGTTGTTTTCGCGGCCGCCTTGGCGGCTTTCCTGATAAATGGTGAATCTCATGGTTTGGCGTGGTTTTTCAGTTTATCCACCAGTTGGCCCAGCCAGGATTCGCTGACCTGCTTTTCCGGCGGGGGGTCTCCGTTTTCCATCAGGGCCTTTTGCAGGGCAAAGGCGCTCTGGGGGCGGTACATATGATTCAAATTGAGGCACCAGTCAATGGTTTCCAGCAACTGATCCGATACTTGGCCCTCCCAACGCACCATGGCGGGGATCAACTGGTCGCGCTGCAGCCGTTCGTCGGCGGGTTGGGGGGTGACGCCGGCCAGGCAGGCATACATGGAGGCGCCGATGCTGTAGATGTCGCTCCAGGGCCCGAGGTTCTTGCGGTCCCCGTAATGTTCCGGGGAGGCAAAGCCGGGAGTGTACATGGGCTTGAGCATCGGGGTGTCCGAAGACAGGGTCTGGCGCGCCGCGCCGAAGTCGATCAGCACCGGGGTGTTGTCGGTGCGCAGGTAGATGTTGGAGGGTTTCAGGTCCAGGTGCAGCAGTTTATTGGTGTGCACCACCCTGAGACCGTTCAGGATGCGGATGAATACCCCGCGGATGAAACGTTCGGAAATATGGCCCAGGTGCGTCTGGATGAATTCCTGCAGGGTGCGGCCCTGCTCGTATTCCATGACCATGTACACGGTGTCGTTGGCCCGGAAGAAGTTGGTCACCCGTATCACATTGGGGTGGACCAGCTTGGCGAGGGCCCGGCCTTCTTCAAAGAAACACTTCATGCCATAGCGGAAGGCCCCCTGGTGCTCCGGGGTGATGACCGGCCTGATGTCGCCGTTACTGCGCAGGGCCAGGCTGTTGGGCAGGTATTCCTTGATCGCCACTTCCTTGCCTTCGGCATCCCGGGCCAGGTACACAATGGAAAAACCGCCCAAGGATAACTGGCGGTCTATCGTGTATTCCTCGAGCTGGAAGCCCGAAGGCAGAGCAGTGTTGGCTTGTTGGCCCATCGACGTGGAAGGTATGATCTGAGCCTTGGCATTGTCCGGCCTGAGGCGCGGGCTGTAAAGCAGCCGATTCTCCCGGCATGAAAATCTTCTTCCCTTTCCGGAATCTCCCATGATCCACAGCATGACTGGCTATGCAGTGAAAACCCGCGAATTCCCGGGTGGCAGCCTGCATCTGGAGTTAAAAAGCGTTAACTCCCGTTTTCTCGACCTCCATTTTCGTGTCGCTGACGAGTTGCGCCCCCATGAACTGGCGGTGCGGGAAAAGATCAGCGCCCGGGTCGGCCGGGGCAAGGTGGAATGCCGGCTTGACTTTTCCCTGACCCAGGGAGTGCGGCAGAGCCTCAATCAGGAGTTGCTCTTTACCCTTCAGGCGCTGGAAGCCCAGGTCCGTGCCGTGCTGCCCGAGGCCCAGCCCCTGCCCGTCAGCGACGTGCTGCGCTGGCCTGGCATGTTCGGCGATGAAGGGGTGGATTTCACCGGTCTCGGCCCCGTGGTCCAGGCCCTGGCCGACGAGGTGCTGGAGGAATTCGCCGCCTCGCGGGCCCGGGAAGGGGAAAAACTCGCCGCTGTGATCCAGGACCGAGGCAAGCAGATGCGCGCCGTGGTAGCCCAGGTCGAGCCCCTCATTCCCGCCGCTCAAGCTGCCTTTACCGCCAAGCTGAAACAGCGTCTGGAAGATGCGCTGGGAGCCGCCGACGATAGCCGGGTGCTGCAGGAAGTCGCCCTGTTCGCCGCCCGCATCGACGTGGACGAGGAACTGTCCCGCCTCAAGACCCATCTGGACGAACTGGATCGCATCCTCCTGGCCGGGGGGGCGGTCGGCCGGCGCCTCGATTTCCTGATGCAGGAATTGAACCGGGAAGCCAATACGCTCGGCTCCAAGGCCGCCGTCACCGAAGTCACCCAGGCCGCCCTGGAACTCAAGCTGCTGATCGAACAAATGCGCGAACAGGTGCAGAACCTGGAGTGA
>NZ_JBASOH010000036.1:0-67261 GCF_049658005.1 Azovibrio sp.
CGACAACCGCCTGCGCCAGTGGGAACAGCGGCTCGATGGCCTCGCCGCCCGCCTGCCCTCCCCAGCCCGGCAACTGGGCACCCGCCGGGAACGGCTGCGGGAACTGCAGCAACGCCTGGAACAGGCCGGCCAGCGCCAGATGGACGCAGCAACCCGCCATCTCCAGCATCTGGCCTACCGCCTGCAGCGCAATCAGCCCGCCCTGGGAGCCTATCGGGAAGCGGTGGATATGGCGGCCCTGCGCCTCCGGCATGCCTGGCGCCGCCAGCAGGAACACCGGGCCACCCGGCTCGAACAGGCGGATCAGGGCCTGCGCCAGCTCGATCCCCACGCGGTCTTGTCGCGCGGCTATGCCATGGTTTTTGCCCCCGGCGGCACCGCCGTGCGCGATGTCAGGGAACTAAATGCCGGAGACTCCCTCAAACTTGTCTTCGCCCGGGGAGAAGCGCGTGCGACCGTCGCTCAGACCGTCGCTCAAGTTGCCACCCCCGAGGAAGCCCAATAGAATCATCGGCTCACAACCCCAACAACCGGAGAAATACAAGATGGAACATCAACTTCCCGCCCTGCCCTACGCTCAAGACGCCCTGGCGCCGCACATCTCCAAGGAAACCATCGAATACCACTATGGCAAGCACCACAACGCCTACGTGGTGAACCTGAACAACCTGATCAAGGGCACCGAATACGAGAGCCTCGATCTGGAAGCCATCATCAAGAAGGCCCCCGCCGGCGGCATCTACAATAACGCCGCCCAGGTCTGGAACCACACCTTCTTCTGGAACGGCATGAAACCCGACGGCGGCGGCGAACCCAGCGGCGCCCTGGCAGAAGCCATCAACAAGAAGTGGGGCTCCTTCGAAGAATTCAAGAAGGCCTTCCAGGCTTCCGCCGTAGGCAACTTCGGCTCCGGCTGGACCTGGCTGGTGAAGAAGGCCGACGGTTCTGTCGACATCGTCAACATGGGCGCCGCCGGCACCCCGCTGACCACCGGCGACAAGGCCCTGCTCTGCATCGATGTGTGGGAACACGCCTACTACATCGACTACCGCAACCTGCGCCCCAAGTTCGTGGAAGCCTTCCTGAACCACCTGGCCAACTGGGACTTCGCGGCCAAGAACTTCGCCTGACCGACTTCAGTCTGACCGGCTGACGTTCCACTATCACCCCAAGGGCTCGACAGAGCCCTTTTTGCATCAGCAAAAAAGGCGGCCAGCCGCCGCCTTGTCCTGCATCACCTGCATCAGCAAACGAGCATCAGCAAACGAGCCAGCAAACGAAGTTCAGTCCTTGATACGGAAATCGTCGTGGCAGGCCTTGCAGGTTCCGCCCACCTTGCCAAACTGGGCCTTGACGGCGGCAGCATCGCCGGTGGCGGCGACGCGGGCCAGTTCATTGGCCTCCTGGTTGAAAGCCAGGGCCAGCTTGCCGACCTCCTGCTGCTTGGTGAAGAACTCGGGCTTGACGCGGGTCTTGACGCCCTTCACATTCTTTTCGGAACCCGGCACATACAGCGCCCCCATGCCGGAATTGGCAATGGCGGCAATGGTATTGGCGGCCAGGATCACCTGCTCCTTGTCATAAGTACCTTCGAGATTGGCCTTGATCTTGCTCATGGACCAGCTCATGTAGGCATAGCCGGACTGGCGATACTTGATGGCATCTTCCGGCTTCAGTGCCTGTTGGGCAAAAGCGGCACCGGTGACGGCCAGGGCTGCAACAGCAAGCGTGATCTTCTTCATCATGATTTTTTCTCCGTTTATCTTGTAGGACGATTCCCCGGGATGGGGAGTCCGGGATTATAAGTCAACAGCATGACGCTGCCACGACCAGGCCATCTTTGCTGCATGCCTGCATATCACACGGCAAAAACATGCTTCACTCTCAAGGCCGGACTGCCGGCCTCGATTTTCAGCAGGCGGTCGATATTGGGGTGCTTGCCCGGATTCTGGCGGGCGTCCTCGCCATGTTCGGCATAGATTTCCAGGCCTTTCTTCGCGGCTTCCTGGGTGATGGAACCGTAGGTCTGGGCCAGGTGGTTGTACACCGCCACGGAGCCGGCGCTGCCGGGCTTGTTCTCGATCAGGGCCACTTCCTGCCCCTCGCCATCCAGAAGCTGGAGGGCGGCCAGATGGGAAATACCGGGCAGTTTTTTCAGATTTTCGGCAAACGACATCGATCCATCCTCGTAAAAAGGCCGGTCCGCCTGGACGGCCGGGTATGAGAATCAAACTCGGAATCAAACTCGTGGAATCAAACTCGTGGAATCAAACGCAGGATCAATCGCAAGATCAATCGCAAAATCAGGCGCTCAGATGCGCCGGGCCAGCTCGGCGGCCTTGCCGATATAGTTCCAGGGGGTGAGCTCCAGGAGCCTCGCCTTGGCGGCTTCGGGGATCTCCAGGGATTGCACGAAGGCCTGCATGCCTTCCCGGGTGACCCGGGTGCCGCGGGTCAATTCCTTCAGCTTCTCGTAGGCGCCGGGCACGCCATAGCGGCGCATCACGGTCTGGATCGGCTCGGCCAGCAGTTCCCAGTTGGCATTCAATTCATCGAGCATGGCCTGGGCATCGACTTCGAGCTTGTTCAGGCCCTTTAGCAGGGAATCGTAACCGAGCAAGGTGTAACCCAGGCCGACGCCCATGTTGCGCAGCACGGTAGAGTCGGTCAGGTCGCGCTGCCAGCGGGAAATGGGCAGCTTCTCGGAAAAATGCCTCAAGACGGCGTTGGCCAGACCCAGGTTGCCTTCGGAGTTCTCGAAGTCGATCGGATTGACCTTGTGCGGCATGGTGGAAGAGCCCACTTCGCCGGCCTTCACCTTCTGCTTGAAAAAGCCCAGCGAGATGTAGCCCCAGACATCGCGGTCCAGGTCGATCAGGATGGTGTTGGCGCGGGCGAAGGCGTCATAGAGCTCGGCCATCGCGTCATGGGGTTCGATCTGGATGGTGTAGGGGTTGAATTCCAGCCCCAGGCTCTCGACGAAGCGCCGGGCAAAGCCTTCCCAGTCGAAATCCGGATAGGCGGCCAGGTGGGCGTTGTAATTGCCGACGGCGCCGTTGATCTTGCCCAAGAGGCTTACCGCGGCGATGCGGGAGCGGGCGCGATCGAGGCGATACACCCCGTTTGCCATTTCCTTGCCCAGGGTGGTGGGGGTGGCGGGCTGGCCATGGGTGCGGCTCATCATCGGCACCTCGGCGAGTTGATGGGCCAGCTCGCGCAGGCGGCCGATGACCTCGTCCAGGGCGGGCAGCAGCACCTCGTCCCGGCCGGCCTTGAGCATCAGGGCGTGGGCGAGGTTGTTGATATCCTCGGAGGTGCAGGCGAAGTGGATGAATTCGGCGACCCTGGCGACTTCGGCATTCCCCTTCGTCTTGTCCTTGATCCAGTATTCCAGGGCCTTCACGTCGTGGTTGGTGCGGGCCTCGATGGCCTTCACCTCGGCCGCCTGCTCGGGGCCAAAAGCCGCCACCAGGGCATCGAGCTCGGCCACGGTGGCGGCGGAGAAGGCGGGAATCTCGGTGAATCGGGGTTCGGCCGCGAGGGCCTGCAACCATGCGATTTCCACCTCCAGGCGGCGGTGGATCAGGCCATATTCGGAGAACCGGGGGCGCAGGGCATCCACCTTGCCGGCGTAGCGGCCATCGAGGGGGGAGAGTGCCGTGAGGGCGTGCAGGGACATGGGCAAATCCTTGAAAAACAAGGGCGCGATTCTACCCTCCGGGAAGAGCGGCGGCAAACCAGAGCCCACTACGCCGCCCCATGACGATCAGGCATCCCCCACCTCCGGACGCGCCAGCTTCAAGCGATCGGCGTTCTGAAGCAGGGTGCCGCAGCGCCAGGAGTCCGGGTCGCCACCAGTGCCGGCATGAGTGGAGGGACGAGCTATAATCCGCTCACGCTAACTCACGAGATTTCAATGAAGCTGCTTGGCTCCTTGACCAGTCCTTATGTGCGCAAAACCCGTATCGTGCTGGCAGAAAAAAAGATCGACTACGACTTCGAGCTCCAGTCGCCCTGGAGCGAAGATTCCGTTGTGCCCAACTTCAATCCGCTCGGGAAGGTTCCCGTCCTCATCCTGGATGATGGCACCGCCTTGTTCGATTCCCGCGTCATCGTCGAGTATCTGGACAACGTCACCCCCAACAACAAGCTGATGCCCGGCCCCAACCGCGAGCGCACCGAAGTCAAGCGCTGGGAAGCCCTGGCCGACGGCCTGCTGGATGCCGCCGTCGCGGCCCGTCTGGAAAGCCAGCGTCCGGCGGCAGAGCAAAGCCCGGCTTTCATCCTCCGGCAGCGGGAAAAAATCATGCGCAGCCTGGCGTTCATGGCCCGGGAACTGGGCGACCAGCCCCACTGCATGGGCATCCCGATGAGCCTGGCCGACATTGCGGCAGGGACCGCTCTCGGTTATCTGCGGTTCCGTTTCCCCGACATCGAATGGAGCCAGGCCCATCCGAATCTGGCCTGGCTCTATGACAAACTGTCCCAGCGCCCCTCCTTCCAGGACACGGCGCTTCGAGAAGAGTGATCACGGACGTGCGCAAGGCCCGCCCCGGCTCGTTTCAAGCCCTTCCGGCGACCCCTGAGCCGTCTTTTCTCTCCGGTCTGCCGCCGCCCTCTCCTGGCTTTCATGTTGAAGACATGAAATAATCCGGAAAGAATCACTCTCGCCGCATCGGCCGAAAAACGCATCCTGCGGCGGCATACTCCACAACTGCGCCCACAACTGCGCACCCCAAAAAATGGCAAATGAATTTACCTGGTCAGACAGCTACAGCGTCGGCATCCCGGAAATAGATGAACAGCACAAGGCCCTGTTCGATCTGATCGAACGCCTGCACAAGGCCATCGCCGCCCGCCAGGGCTCGGCCGCCTGCATCGAGATCCTCAAGGAGCTGGTGGACTACACCCGCATCCATTTCACCCTGGAGCAGAGCCTGATGCACCTGGGGGGCTACCCCGGTTATGACGACCACTGCCTGCTGCACAAGAATCTGGTGGCCGAGGTGGAGAGCCTGCAGAAGAAGATCGATTCCGGCACCGTGGCCATCAGCTTCGAGCTGCTGCACTTCCTGCGCAACTGGCTGACCCAGCACATCCTGGTGGAGGACATGAAATATGCCGCCTTCTTCCAGAAAAGCGGCCACAAGCAGTTCGACCACTGGGCCCGGAAATCGGAACAGGCCCTGCGCTCCCACAAGAAGAAGTGGTGGAAATTCTGGTAAGCCGCCCCCCGGCAGTGCGCTGATCCATGCGTGGCCGTTCGGGCCGAGCCTGGCGAAGCCCGGGCTTTTCCCGGCAAGGCCCGGCAAGGCCCGGCGATGAGACCGGAACGAAGAGCAGGGTTCAGCCCGAGCAGATGATCCCGCCGCCCAGGCACACCCGGCTTTCATAGACCACCACCGACTGGCCCGGCGTCACGGCCCACTGCGGCTGGGCAAAGCGGAGCTCGCAGCGCTCCCCATCCACCCGCTCGATCTCGCAGGGCGCATCCTCGCTGCGGTAGCGCGTTTTGGCGGTGTAGACCCAATGCGTGCGTGGGGCTTCCCCGGCCACCCAGGAGAGTTGTTCGGCCACTAGAACATCGCGGGCCAAGGCCGGATGATCGTGGCCCTGGACCACGTACAGCACATTTTTTTCCATGTCCTTGCCGGCCACGAACCAGGCCTCGTGCTCGCCTCCCCCGGGCTGGCCCTTTTCCTTCTGGCCGCCGATGTGCAAGCCCTTTCTCTGGCCGATGGTGTGGTACATCAGACCGTCGTGCTCGCCCAGCACCTTGCCGTCATCCAGACGGCGGATTTCTCCCTTTCTGGGCGGCAGGTAGCGGGCGAGGAAGTCCTTGAAGGGCCGCTCGCCAATGAAACAGATGCCGGTGGAATCCTTCTTCCCGGCCACATGCAGGCCGGCGGCGGCGGCCATCTTGCGTACCTCGCGTTTGTAGAGACTGGCCAGGGGAAACAGGGTTTTCGAGAGCTGGGCCTGGTTCAGGCGGTAGAGGAAATAACTCTGATCCTTGCTGCCATCCTCGGCCTTGAGGAGCTGATAGCGCCCGGCGAATTCCCGCACCCCGGCATAATGGCCGGTGGCGATGTAATCGGCACCCAGCCCCAGGGCATGATCGAGGAAAGCCTTGAACTTGATCTCGGAATTGCACAGCACGTCCGGGTTGGGAGTGCGGCCGGCCTGATATTCGCGCAGGAACTCGGCAAACACCCGGTCGCGGTACTCGGCGGCGAAATTGACCACTTCCACGTCGATGCCGAGCACATCGGCAATGCTCATCACGTCAATCAGATCCTGGCGCGAGGAGCAGTATTCCTCGGTGTCGTCGTCCTCCCAGTTTTTCATGAAGAGGCCGATCACATGGTAGCCCTGCTGTTTCAGCAGCAGCGCCGAGACAGCGGAATCCACGCCTCCGGAGAGGCCCACGACAACAGTTTTTCCCTTGCTAGACATCCGGACCTTCTCCTTGCATCCAGGCCTCCAGCGGCAAAATTACCGCCGGCTTGCCGTTATCCACAAACCAGCTATCGACCACGAAACGCCGGGCCGGCACGTCATCCGACGCCACCCGCGCTTCGATGACGGCGGAGTAATGCTGGAAAATGATGCCCCGGGTGCGCCGCGCCGGTTCCAGCACCCGATGCCAGTGCAAGCCACCCTGCTGCTCCAGCAACTGCAGCAAGCGGGTCGTGGTGGTGGAATGGTCGACGCAGTCCATGCGGCCAAAGACGCCCTGGTCCGCGTAATTCCCGCCCCGGTCTTGACCAATGGGCGTCTGCTCCGCCGCCAGGGCATACAAGTCGCCTATCGCCACGGCCAGACGAGCCCGCTCCTCTTCCGGGCTCCCGGCCTCATCCAGATTTTGCAGCACGGCCTGTAGCCGCTGGGCGTCAAAAAGGACGGGCCGATGGCTGACACAGCCGTAATTGAAGCACACCTCCACGGCCGGCAAGGCGGACGGGGCCGCCATGCCGGGCAGGGCCGGGAACAGGCCCAGCAGGAACAGCAAAGGCGCCCGGCTCATCCGTAATGGGTGATCGCATCGAGGGGCAGACGCCGCCCGGTCAGATAATCTTCGACACAGCGCAGGATCAGGGGACTGCGATGGCGTGCCACCGTTGCCCGCACTTCTTCCAGGCTCAGCCAGCGAGGGCCGAGGATGCCTTGATCCAGCGGCCGCTCGGGATCGTGACCGCGCAACTCCCCCGTAAAGGCAAAGCGCAGATAAGCGGCCTCCCGATCGGGCCGGGGCCATTGGTAAATCCCCAGCAGGTGCTGGGGATGAAAAGAGTAGCCCGTTTCTTCCAGGCACTCCCGCACCACCGCCTCGATCAGGGATTCCCCTGCCTCCAGATGCCCGGCAGGCTGGTTGAAGCGGACACCTTCGCTGGTTTCCTCCTCCACCAGCAAAAATTTTCCATCCCGCTGCACCACGGCAGCAACGGTCACATGGGGTTTCCAGACAAGTTCGGACATGGTCGGAGCCAATGGGAAAAGACGTTATTCTAGCGGACGAAATCCGCTAAAATGAGCAGCTTTCACGCTTCAGGTTAAATTAAAGGAGACTAGCATCATGTCCATGGCGGATCGCGACGGGTTCATCTGGTACGACGGCAAACTGGTGCCGTGGCGGGACGCCACGACCCACGTTCTCACCCATTCCCTGCATTACGGCATGGGGGTTTTCGAGGGGGTGCGCGCCTACAAGACCGAGGCGGGCACCGCCATCTTCCGGCTCAAGGAACACACCAATCGCTTCTTCAACTCTGCCCACATCTTCCAGATGGACATGCCCTTCGACAAGGACACCGTCAACGAAGCGCACAAGGAAGTGCTGCGCGCCAACAATCTCGATTCCGGCTACCTGCGCCCGCTGGCCTTCTACGGCTCGGAAAAGATGGGCGTATCTCCCAAAGGCGCCAAGGTGCATGTGATCATCGCCGCCTGGCCCTGGGGCGCCTACCTGGGTGAGGATGGCATGGAGCGCGGCATCCGCGTCAAGATTTCCAGCTACACCCGCCACCATGTGAACATCACCATGGTGCGCGCCAAGGCTTCCGGCTCCTACATGAATTCGATCCTCGCCAACAACGAAGTGACCACCGACGGCTACGACGAAGCCATGCTGCTCGACCCCGAAGGCTATGTCGCCGAAGGGGCCGGCGAGAACGTCTTCATCGTCAAGCAGGGCAAGTTGTACACCCCCGACCTGACCGCCTGCCTGGAAGGCATCACCCGTGCCACCATCATCACCCTCGCAGCCGAGCTGGGCATCGAGGTCCAGGAAAAGCGCATCACCCGCGATGAAGTCTATTGCGCCGACGAGGTCTTCTTCACCGGCACCGCCGCCGAGGTCACGCCGATCCGCGAACTGGACAACCGCACCATTGGCACCGGCAAGCGCGGCCCCGTCACCGCCTTGCTGCAGCAGAAGTATTTCGAAGTGGTGTACGGGCGCTCTCCCGACCACAAGGACTGGCTCGCCTACGTGTGAGAGAAAGGGAATCCGGACATGGCAGATCAAAACCGTACCGTCGAAATCACCGCAAGCGACCTCCCCCTGTGCTGCCCGCCTCCCGGTGCCGCCCTGTGGAGCCAGCATCCCCGGGTATTTCTGGAGGTAGCCCACACCGGCGAAGTGCGGTGCCCCTATTGCGGCACCCATTATGTTCTCAAGGGTGATCTGCCCAAGGGACACCACTAGGAGTCATCGGTGAAGCCCGGCGGCTCCCCCGGCGGCTCCCCTGGCGGCTCCCCCGGCGGCTCCCCTGTGCGGGCCTTGATTGTGGCCCCCGCCTGGATTGGCGACGCCATCATGGCCCAACCCTTGTTTGCCCGCCTCAAAGCCCGCGAACCCGAGCTGATGCTGGATGCCCTGGCGCCCGTCTGGGTCGAGCCGGTACTGGCCCGCATGCCGGAAATCACGCATATTGCGGAAAACCCCTTCGCCCACGGGGAACTTGCTCTCAAGAAACGCTTCGCCCTGGCCCGTGAAATCGCCCAGCAGGGCTATCAACGCGCCTACCTGCTGCCCAACTCCCTGAAGTCAGCCCTGATCCCCTTCCTTGCGGGAATACCCCGGCGCATCGGGTTCACCGGCGAAAGCCGTTTCGGGCTGGTCAATGTCCGCCACACCCTGGACAAGACCGCGCTCCCCCTGATGGTGGAGCGTTTTGCCCAACTGGCGGAAACACCGGGCCAGACCATCGAACGTCCCATCCCCAATCCGCGCATCACCTCCACCCCGGAACAGCAGGCCGCCGCCCTCACGGCCCTGGGCCTGGAAAAGCCCAAACGCCTGGTCGTGCTCTGCCCCGGGGCCGAATTCGGCCCCGCCAAGCGCTGGCCGGTGAATCATTTCGCCGCCCTGGCCCGGGTCCTGGTAGAACGCGGCCACCCGGTCTGGCTGCTGGGTTCCGGCAAGGACAAGCCAGTGGGAGACGCCATTGCCGCCCAGACGCCGGAGAATTGCCTCAATCTTTGCGGCAGCACCAACCTCGCTCAGGCCATCGACCTGATCGCCCTGGCGAAACTGGTGGTCTGCAACGATTCGGGCCTGATGCATGTCGCCGCCGCCCTGGACCGGCCCTGCATCGCCCTGTTTGGTTCCTCCAGCCCGGAATTCACCCCTCCCCTGTCGGATCAGGCCACCGTGCTGCGCCTGGACTTGCCCTGCAGCCCCTGTTTCAAGCGGGAATGCCCCTTCGGCCACACGGACTGCCTCGCCAAGCTGGAGCCCGCCCGAGTCCTGGATGCCTGCCTGAGCCGCCTGGGTAGCTGAGAGAATCTGACCATGAACCCGCCTGTCCCCCCCTTGTTCGCCACGCCGGAAGATGTGGAATCCGCCTTTTACGACGCCATTGCCCGGGGCGATCTGGAAGCCCTGATGGCGGTCTGGTCCGAAGATGAAGAAGTCATCTGCACCCACCCCACCGGCCAGCAACTGGTAGGGCTGCCCACCCTCCACGAAAGCTGGCGCCAGATTCTTGCCAGCACCCGCCTGCAGATCAATAGCAGCCGCATCGCCCAGTGGCAGAGCATGCTACTGTGCGTGCATCAGATCACGGAAACCCTGCAGGTCGGCCAGGAGGTGACCGGCCCCCTCCAGGCCACCCATGTTTATATCCGCGGCCCCCATGGCTGGCGCCTGGTCTGCCGCCATAGCTCCGCCGCAGCGGAACCCAGCGTCAGCGAAAGCGATCACCGGGTCTTGCACTGATTCAGTCTTCCCCTGCGCCAATGCTTTACGCATTGCGCGTCGCCCACTACACTCCCCCACCAGCATGACGAGAAAATAATGACGAACCTTCCCGCCGAAATTTTCAAGGCCTACGACATCCGCGGCATCGTGGATCGCTCCCTGACTCCGGACGTGGTGCGGCTCGTGGGCCAGGCCCTCGGCTCCCTCGCCCGGGAACAAAACCAGAGCGCCATCGCCGTCGGCCGCGACGGCCGCCTCTCCGGCCCCAGCCTGGCCGGCGCCCTGATGGACGGCATCTGCGCCGCTGGCATGGACGCCATCGACATCGGCTGCGTGCCCACCCCCCTTACCTATTTCGCCGCCTACGAGCTGGGCTGTGATTCCTGTGTCTCGGTCACCGGCAGCCACAACCCTCCCGACTACAATGGCCTCAAAATGGTGATCGGCGGCACCACCCTGGCCCTGGACGCCATCTTGCAACTCAAGACCCGGATCGAGGCCGGCCATCTGCTCACCGGCCAAGGGCAGCGCCGCAGCGCCGAGGTGCGCTCCGCCTATCTGGAACGCATCCTCTTTGACGTGAAGCTCGCCCGTCCCATGAAGATCGTCATCGACTGCGGCAATGGCGTCGCCGGGGCCGTGGCACCGGAACTGTTCCAGGGCCTGGGCTGCGACATCGTGCCCCTCTACTGCGACGTGGACGGCACCTTCCCCAATCACCATCCGGACCCCTCCAAGCCCGAGAATCTCGCCGACCTGATCCAGGCGATCGAGGAGACCGGCGCCGAGCTCGGCATCGCCTTCGATGGCGATGGCGACCGGCTCGGTGTAGTCACCCGGGATGGCGAGATCATCTATCCCGACCGGCAGCTGATGCTGTTTGCCGCCGACGTGCTCTCCCGCGTTCCGGGCGGCCAGATCATCTACGACGTGAAATGCACCCGCCTGCTCGCCCCCTGGATCCGCAAGCATGGCGGCGAAGCGCTGATGTGGAACACCGGGCACGCCCTGGTAAAAGCCAAGCTCAAGGAAACCGGCGCTCCCCTCGCCGGCGAGATGAGCGGCCACATTTTCTTCAAGGAACGCTGGTACGGCTTCGACGACGGCCTTTACGCCGGCGCCCGGCTGCTCGAGATCCTGTCCCGCAGCCGCGATGCCAACCCGGTATTGAAGGCCCTGCCCAAGGCCGTCTCCACCCCGGAACTCAACATCAAGATGGCCGAAGGCGAACCCTTCGTGCTGGTGGACAAGCTCAAGGCCAGCGCCGGATTCGCAGGCGAAGTGGAGCGCATCACCCTCGACGGGCTACGCATCGAATACGCCGACGGCTTTGGTCTTGCCCGCCCCTCCAACACCACCCCGGTAGTCGTGCTGCGCTTCGAAGCCGACGATGAAGCTGCGCTGGCCCGCATCCAGGCCGATTTCCGCCAGGCCCTCCTGGCCGCCTGGCCGGGCCTGGCGCTGCCATTCTAGGAAGCCACATGAACAGTTCCTCGATCTACCTGGGCCGCCAACCCATTCTGGATCGACAGGGGCTGCTCTATGGTTGCGAGTTGCTGTTTCGTTGCGCCCAGTCGCAGGACCGGGCTCTGGTGCTGGATGACAGCGCCGCCACGGCCACGGTCATCACCCACGCCTTCACCGAACTTTCCCTGGGCAATGCCCTGGATGGCAAACATGTCTTCATCAACGTGGGGGAAGAACTGCTGTTTTCCGAAGCCCTGGAATTCCTCCCCACCCACCAGGTGGTGCTGGAAATCCTGGAAACCATCACCGTCACGCCCCGGGTGGTGGAACGCTGCCAGGCCCTGAAAGCCCGGGGCTTCGCCCTGGCCCTGGACGATCTGCTGGAGATCACCCCGGCCGTCCAGCCTCTGCTGCCCCTGGCGGACATCATCAAGGTCCCCCTGCTGGACGACTGGGAAAACCAGTCTGCCCTGCTGGCCTACCAGCTCCAGCCCTATCCGGCCCGGCTGCTGGCCGAGCGGGTGGAGACCCTGGACCAGTACCGCAAGTGCAGCGCCCTGGGCTTTCAGTTGTTTCAAGGCTATTTCTTCGCCCGCCCGGCCCTGCTCCAGGGACGCAAGCTCAGCCATGACAAACTCACCCTGCTGCAGTTGCTGGGGCAGATCCTGGCCGATGCCGAAACCGCCGATCTGGAGCGCACCTTCAAGAGTGCCCCGGACCTGACCATGAACCTGTTCCGCCTCACCAACTCCGTCGCAGCCGGACGCCGGACCCAGATCACCTCCCTGCGCCATGCCATCACCCTGATGGGCCGCCAGCAACTGCAACGCTGGCTGCAGCTACTCCTGTTCGCCGGCAGCCATCAGGAAGACCCGGGGCGCAATCCCCTGCTGCAGATGGTGGCGATCCGCGCCCGACTCATGGAAATGATGGTGCTAAGCCAGACCCCACCCGACAAAGCCCTGGCCGATCAGGCCTTCATGGTCGGCATCATGTCCCTCACCCCGGCCCTGCTGGACATGGGCATGGAAGAAGTGCTCAGCCAACTGAGCAATCTGCCGCCCCGGGTGCGCGAAGCCCTGCTTTCCCACACCGGACACCTGGGCAAGCAGCTCCTGATCGTGGAGGCCCTGGAATGGCAGGACAGCGAACAACTCCCCTCGCTCCTGGCCGAGATTCCCGGCCTGCGCCAGGAAACCCTCAACGACCTGCTCTGCGAAGCCATGGCCTGGGCAGCGGCGCTGGGACAAACAGCCGCCCTGAACGACGACTGAACCGTTCTGCTCCCTGGCGGACCACTGCACCGAATACGTTCAACCGTGATCGGGAGCCATTGCGGCATTCCCGGATTCAGCGCTCCAGGCGCAGGCGACAGGCGTCAACGACCGATTTTATCTCCCGCGCCATAGCCGGCCTGATCTGAACGCGATCAAACCGCTCAGCCAATGAGCTTGCCTGCAGCAACATCCGGTCGATGACCTCCTCCGCCTGTTTCGTCGGGACGCCACCTTCCTCCGCCAGACGCAATAAATGCCGGCGTTCGATGGCAGCACCTGCGCCGCACACGTCCAGGTGGTGCTGACCCATCGGGCCTTCGCTGAAGGTCAGATCAAAAGCCGGCGCCAGCCGCCAGCGCCGGTCACGCCCGAGACGCCAGGCGAAGTTTTTCGGATGGTCGTCACGGTTGTGGAAGAGCACATTGAAGACGGCTCGTGCATAGGCTTTCTCCACTTCGCGTTCGTCGCGCGTCAAGAAGCGGGTGGCGCGCAGGAAGGCGGTGTAGTCGGTGGCACCGGGCAGGCGAAAATCCACCTGCAACAATCCAGCCAGACTGTGCACCGGGACGCGTTGCCCACCTTCCCGGTCGAAGCGCGCGACGCCGAAGGCGGCCAGTTCCGGGCCAAGGTCGAACCAGCGACTTTCGGGCACATCCAGTCCGCAATCCCGAGCCAATTCGGCATAGAGCTGCTCGATGACGCAGACCTCCTTGTGTTCGTTCTGCGCCGGGAACTTGACCAGCCAGGGACTGCCGGGCGCATCAGGACGGGTGCTGACTTGCCCGGTCGCTGCGTCGTACTGCACCAAGGCCTTGGGTCGAGCCCCTTGCGGCGAGCCGCCAGTGAGCGCGAGTTCGCGCAGGGCTGCCCCCGCCTCGCCCGCGAGCGCGAGACGGCTTTGCTCGGCCAGCACCCGCAAGGACCAGTCGGGCGCCTGGGCGCCGGCATCGCTCGCCGGAACAAAGCGCAGAGCGCCCATGGCGCGCTCACCAATGCAGGCCAGACGGTCCAGTGGCCCGGGATGACGCAAGCCGTGTTGACGGAACAGGCGATCCATCAGCAGCAAACCCCAGCCGTCAGGCAGACTGTCGGCGATCAGGCCCGGAAGGCGATGCAAATGGGTCGGAAAGCTCCCATAGGCTTCGGCACGCAGCTTCAAATGCAGGGGTGACAACTCCAAACCCTGAGCCAGAGCCTCGGGGGAATATTCGAAGAGCAGGGTTTGGCCGTCATCGGCCAGTCGCCCCAGCGGCCAGTCCTCGCCCCAGCCGCAATAATGCACGGTGAGCTGCTTCATGAGGTCTTCTTGCGCGGCGCGCGCCGGCGTCGACTGACGGCGTCAATCTGTTCCATCTGGGCGATGGATTGCCGTTTGAGGACGAAGAGATCATCCATCGCCTCCTGTAGCCCGAGCGCCTGCGCGACGCGGATCAGCGTTTCCAGCGAGCACTGGCCGTTGCTTTCGAGTTTGCGCAACGCCCCCAGCGACAGTCCGGCCATTTGCGCCAGTTCACGTTGCGTCAGCGACTGGGCAAGGCGCTGCTCCCGCAGACGAACACCCAGCGCGTGCTGGATCTCAGCGGAAGTCGAGAGATGAAAAGTCACTTTAATGACCCTTAACGCCAAAAAAATTGCGTAAGCGCCATTTTAGCGGACTTTACTTATTCTTGAAAGCAGATGGCTGCGATAGCTGCCGCGAGCGATCATGCGGTGACCATCGTAACGCTACGATAACGTAGCGCTACGATGTTACGGTGCAGGCTCCTGTCCAGCCGCAGGCGCCCCCAGCAGTACGGAAGGCTCCACCCCCAGTGCCTCGGCCAGCTTGAAGATGTTGAGCAATGCGATGTTGCGCTGCCCACGCTCAACCCCCCCCAGATAGCTGCGTGCCAAGCCACTTTCCAGTGCCAGGCGTTCTTGCGACCACCCTCTGGTCTTTCTGATTTCTATCAGCTTCAGGCCGAAGCGTAGTCGGGGATCAAGGGCCATATTTCTCTCTGCTTAAAGAGAAATGACTCTATGAGTACCCCCTCTATAGGGCTACGCCCGATAAGTACCCGCACTATACGTGACAATTGAATTCAAACGCCATAGAATGGCCTCTATGAGTAACAAAATGGAGGAGATGACGTATGGCAAGCGTCTGGAAGACTGCTGGGATGGAAGCGGCTGCGGGGCTTGCTGTTCCGGTGGCTGGGCTTTCAGGTCTCGCTGCCGCTGGTCTTACGCTGATTTTTGTTCTGGCGATGTTCGGCGTGGGGCCTGCGCGCCTGTCACAGACATCGCTTTGGGGGCTGCTGACCAGTGAGCTGATGCTTTATCTGCTGATTTCACTGGCGATCTTCACGCTGTCCTTCCGCTTTCTGGCGCGCTTGCAGGCCCGCTGTCAGGCACTTGTCGCCAGGATCAACGCCCAGCAGGGCCTGTCATTCGATGCTGGACATCTCTTGGGCTATCCCGCGCCAGCCTTTCTGGTGTTTGACCGGCAGCATCGCAAACTGGCTGTCTGCTCAATCGTGGATGAAGCCTGGCGCATCTACGACTTCTCTTGGCTGCTCGGCTGGCGAATGACCTGGCGCGAGGTCGAGAGCATGGAGATGAACAGCGGTAGCCGTCAGGTCAACGCCAGCGGCATGAGCGTGCCGACCTTCGAGCGCACGGTACGCGCCAAAAACTTCGCCATCGAGCTGCAAACCGCCGATCCGCAACGATCAGTGCTCAGTTTTCCCATGAGCCGTCGGGCGGCGGAAACCTGGTGTGCCCGGCTCAATGCCATCTTCAACGGATAACCTCGCGAGGAACTGCGATGAAACACTACCGGAGCTTGCTGCTTCTGCCTTTTGTATTGACGGGTTGTGCCACAACCGAAATGCAGGGGGCGCTGGATTCCCTGAACGGACTGGGACAATCCATTGGGACCAGTCTGTCGCAAGCGGCTACGCCCGCAAGCGCGGCAAACCGCAACAGCTTGCTGGGCACTCCACTGCATAACGCCTTGCGCCAGAATCTGTCTCCCGACGGTCGCGCCCCGGAGTGGCCCAAGGTGGTGATCAGCAATCTGCAAATTCCGGCGGATCAGATGACCCTGACCCGTAGCCTCACGCTCAAAGCCAGTGATTGCATTCGCTTTGACGCAGTGCTCTGGCACGACGCCAAGCGCTCCGAGCGCTTCAGCAATCTGTCGCTCTGCGCGCCGGAGCTGCCGAAACAGTCGAACAATTTCGTGCTGACCTGGAAGAGCTTTTCCATCTCCGGCAAAACCACCGGTCAAATTCGTAGCGATGGACCGACCCCACCGTACAGCAAGCTGCTTAACATAATGGTTTTGCATACCTGAGAACCCAAGCTGGATGGGTTTGCAACAGTGGGAATGGATGCATGAGCCGGCACCATCGAAAGCAACGCCCTCCCTTCAGCTCTTTGCCACGGCATAAGCGAAGCGATGAGGTCATCCGCCTCAAAGGCAAGATGCGTCGCGACGCCGCCGAATATGGCGGGCGATTCACCAGTCACCTTGTGCTAATCGAGCCGGGCCGCCCCGATCTGTACAACCAATGGTTCGACTTTTACTTCCCCGGCAGGGATCGATTCACGATCTGGAACGCCGAGATCGTAACGGCACGGCAAGCGTTCTGGGATGCCGCGCACAACGAGGCGTCCTCGCGGGCCTACGCAGCACTGGGAGACGCCGACCTGGACAGGGAATCAAAGCTGGATTTCGAGCCCGCCGATGTCTCGCGCACGGGGAAGGTTCTCACCTATCGGAGGGTGAAGCGAGAACCTGTTCGGTACGTACAGTTCGACGGACGGACACTCTCCGAGCAGATCGACCTGCTGGAAACCGCCATCATTCGCGACGAGCCGCCTGTGATCTACGAATCGTTCAAGCTCGACTGGAGCTACGCCTACGGGATTGGCCTTCGTATCGTCCAGGATGTGGAGGTCATCCATCAAGCAGCTATCGAAGCTGCGATTGACCGCTTCCTCGCGATTGGAGAAACCGACGGGGTGTCGTCCGAGGCGGTGCCGCGTGATCACCTGCCATTGGTGCGTGAGCAAGAGGCACTGGCAAGCGTTGACTACCCTTCTGCCCAACTTGGGATGCCAGTTCGATGAAGCCGAAGAAAAAGCCGCTGTTGCCTGTGGACATCAAGTTGCCCGAGCGCGTCTTGCTTGAGGATTTTGTCATGTTTGCCACCCTGCGGACACTCGATGAGCTTGAGCAATTCCGGGAAGAGCACAAGGGGGAAGAGCACAAGGGGGAAGAGCACAAGTGGGAAGAGCACAAGAGGGAAGAGCACAAGGGCCAATTCGAGCTTGCCTGCGAGGGCAAAGGCGTAACCAGCGGACAGACCTTCTTGCGCGAATACGAATGGGGGTTCGGCACGTCGAAGTCTGCCGTCGTGCGAACCGTTATGAGTCCTGGCTTGGTCATTTCGTACCCGCTTTCATACCCGCTTCTGAAAATCCATCCACCCGGTCAGGCGATGGCCTGGATGCCGTTCTTTTCCACCACGGTCAGCAGGCGCAGGGCCGGGCCGCCGGGCTTCTTCACGCCGCGCTCCCAGTCGGAAACCAGGTTCTTGCTCACGTTCAGGTAGAGGGCAAAGATGGGCTGCGACAGGTGTTCACGCTCACGCAGGGCGCGGATGCGCTCGGGCGGCATGGGTTGCACCGGCGTCAGGCAGCTTTCGTCGAACTTGCGCATGGTTTGCTTGTCGATGGCGCCGACTTCATGCAGGGCCTCCATCGTCTCGTGGATGGCCGCGTAGGCTTCACTCCGGTATTTCTTCGCCATGATCGTGTACCTCCGTAAATTGCCCTGCCTCGATCAGCTTCGCCAAGTGCGCTTCCGACAGCCCCAGCACATGCTCCGCCGCCTTCTTGAAGTCGGCCTCTTCGTCATCGTCGATGTTGTCGCGGTCGCTCTTGGCGAAGCCGTACACGAAGAAAGCCCGCTCCGCCGTGCGGTACAGGATGATGGTGCGGAAACCGCCCGACTTACCCTGCCCAGGCCGCGCCACGCGCTGCTTGATGACGCCGCTACCAAGGTCAGCATCCACCAGGCCCTGCTCGGCGCGCTCGATGGCCTCCATAAGCGCCTTGTCCGCGATGCCCTGCTTGCGGGCAAACCGCTCGAACCAAGCGTTCTTGAAAACCCTCACGTACTAGCCTCGGCAAATTTAATATAACACATAGTATTACACCATGCAGGGAAAGGCAAGGACGGGCAAAGAGTGGTCAGGCCGTCTTTTTCAGCACGGCCCGGTTGATCTCGAACCCCTCGCGCACGACCTGGCCGCAGCAGGGACATACATCCTTGTCTTGGCGCCGCCCCATTGCCCGATACACCGTACTGGGGGCAATCCCCATTTCTTGGGCGGCGGCATAGGGCGTCATGCCATTGTCGATGAGTTCTAGCGCCGCCTGGGTCTTCGATTTCGTCACGGGTATGGCTCCTTTTATGGCTCCTTTTTCACAGGTGCAGTATGCCAGTAGCAGGAAGTGCTTGACAAAATGTATGTCAGTTCCTGCTATAGGCATGACAGGGAAGCGAAAGCGCCCTGGAAAAAACGAAGCCCGGCAGTGCAGCAACACCGCCGGGCCTCTAGCCACCACGCCGAACCCTTGAATGTCATCATCATCCTGAAAACCTCGGTCACCCCATACCGTTTGCATGTTTTTGCAGCAAACGGAGGGATTTTGGTGGTCCGATAGAGGCGAGGGTACGTTTGAGATGATCACAGCACAGGCTCCAGACCGAGGTGACGCCCAACTGCTCCGCAGCTTCACTCACCCAGGCTTGAAGCTGGCTGGAGATGCGCATCAGCACCTGCCGTGCTTTGTCGAAGTAGGCATGCTGGCCGGTCAGTGCGATCACGGTCTGGCCGGCGTGCTCGGTACGCCGGCCAGACCGAGGACATCAGCCAGGGTCGGCGGGTCATGGCTTCCAAGCGGGCTTCGGGATTGGCCAGGCGCACGAATAGACTCCACCCGTTGTAGATCAGCGCCACTGCGCGCGCCGATAGTTGGCAGCGATGCGGGTCGTGCGTGGTGAAGCCGCCCCAGCCCCACTGATTCTTGAGTTCATCGAAATCGTTTTCCGCGTCCGCCCGGTCGCGGTAGAGCTGGCCGAGCGAGAGGATCTCGTGATCAAGATTGGTGACCCGCACAGCGTACTCGTAGCCGGTGATACAACTCGATGAAGTACGCCAGTTGCCCCATCGGCGTCGCCGCACTGTCGGCTTCCCAACGAACCCGCACACGGCTCCCCCGCCGTCTGCACGCCAGCACAGGACAAAAGCATTTCTTTGCTCTGCAAACGCTTCAATTTCGACTCACCCATCGGGTGACTCCCTTGATCAACCCCCAAAACCATAGCTTGCCAGCCGTTCCGACTAAATGCACGTCTCCAACTGAGATTTTCAGGGTTATTCGAACCGAAGAGGGTGAGTGCAGCTAACTCATCAAAGAAAATCGACCGTACTTCGTCGGGAAGCGTCTTGAAATCACGGTGTCGCCGAATTTTGGCAATCAGGCGCTCCCTGAACAGCGAACGTCCCGCCTCCGTGTCGGGCAGAAACTCATTACGTTCAACAGGCTTCACCTGCGACCTCCTGCTTCCAGAGTTCGAGCTTGTCCGCCCACGCCTTCATCATGACCCGCCGCTCTTCGAGGTAGGTGGCATGGTTATAGGTGCGGCGCACCGAGTTGGGTTCCGCATGGGCAAGCTGCGCTTCGATGGCGTCCGGGCGATAGCCCATCTCGTTAAGACGGGTACTGCCGCTGGTCCGCGTGGCGTGTGGGCTATAGGCGCCACTCCACCCCAAAACCTTGAGTGCCTGGCGAAGCGATGCGGCGGACAAAGGGGCGTTGCGATCATCCCGGCCAGGAAACAAGTGCTTGCGATTGCCGGTAATGGCATGCAGTCCTTTGAGCATCTCCACTGCCTGTCGTGGCAGAGGCACGACGTGCTCCTTGCGTGCTTTCATGCGCTGCGCCGGGATACGCCAAACAGCCTTCTCAAGGTCAAACTCATCCCATTTTGGCTCTGCCGCTGCGCTCGGGCGTGCCAGTTTCCACCACATCAACTGCATGCAGAAATTGACCTGATAGCCGTAGCGGTGGTTTGCGAAGTCACTCAGCAGTTTGCCGATCTGCTCTTTACTCAGCGCCGTCTTGTGCTGCGTTTTGTTGGCGGGCAACGCCTTGCGGACGGGCCAGACGGGATCGTTGTCTGCCCGCAAGGTGGCAACCGCCAGTTCGAAGATGCCGGACAGGGTGCGCTTGGCTTCGGCTGCGACGGTCGGCGCACCGCGTTTTACGGTCTTGGTGAGGATGTCGAGAACGGGCGCAGGGGTGATGTCGCGTACCGGGAGTTTGCCGATGCTGGGGAATACCCCCCGTACCAGCATATCAAGAGCTTTCTTGAAATGAAAATCCCCATTAAAACCGGGGATTTTTCGTTGTTTTCAGGTTCCAATGCAATCTTGTGAAACCTCCAGAAAGAGCTTGAGTTACTTTAGACGTTGAACAGGAAGTTCAGCACATCTCCGTCCTGGACGACGTAGTCCTTGCCTTCCGAGCGCATCTTGCCGGCTTCCTTGGCGCCTTGTTCGCCCTTGTACTGGATGAAATCTTCGTAGGCGATGGTCTGGGCGCGGATGAAGCCGCGTTCGAAGTCGGTGTGGATGACGCCGGCGGCCTGGGGGGCGGTGTCACCCTTGTGGATGGTCCAGGCGCGCACTTCCTTGACCCCGGCGGTGAAGTAGGTCTGCAGGCCGAGGAGCTCGTAAGCGGCACGGATCAGGCGGTTGAGGCCGGGCTCTTCCAGGCCCAGGTCGGCCAGGAAGGCTTGCTTGTCTTCTTCATCGAGATCGGCCAGTTCTTCTTCGATCTTGGCGCATACGGCGACCACCGGGGCGCCTTCCTTGGCGGCATGTTCGCGCAGGCGGTCCAGGTGGGGATTGTTCTCGAAACCGTCTTCCAGCACATTGCCGACATACATCGCAGGCTTGATGGTGAGCAGGCAGAGGGGCTTCAGCAAGACCTTGTCGTCTTCGGAAAGACCGGCGGTACGGGCGGGCCTGCCTTCATTCAGGTGGGGCAGCAGCTTTTCCAGCACGGCCACCAGCTTCAGGGCGTCCTTGTCACCGGAACGGGCCTTCTTGATGTCCCGGTTGAGGGTGCGCTCCACCACCGCCATATCGGCCAGGGCCAGTTCGGTGATGATGGTTTCGATGTCGGCAATGGGGTCCACCTTGTTGGCGACATGCACCACATTGGGGTCGTCAAAACAGCGCACTACATTGACGATGGCATCGGTTTCGCGGATGTTGGCCAGGAACTTGTTACCCAGGCCTTCACCTTTGGAGGCCCCGGCTACCAGGCCGGCAATGTCTACGAACTCGACGATGGCGGGCTGCATTTTCTGGGGTTTGACGATCTCGGCCAGGGCTGCCATGCGGGCATCGGGGACTTCGACGATGCCGACATTGGGCTCGATGGTGCAAAAGGGGTAGTTGGCCGCTTCAATGCCGGCCTTGGTCAGGGCGTTGAAGAGGGTGGATTTGCCGACGTTGGGCAGGCCGACGATGCCGCATTTGAGACTCATGTTGGTTTTCCTTCAACGGCTTTGCCGTGCAATTGTTGTTGGGCCACAGGATAATCGCCCGCCGCCAGATAGGGCCAGGCCCTGAGACAACGCGCCAGGGCCCGGTCAATCTCGATCTGCTCTTCCACCCGGGGACGGTGCAGCACAAAATCCACCACCGGCTGGTTCAGGTTGAGGCTGCGCGGGTGGCCAATGCCAATCCGCAGACGCCAGAACTCCGGCGTGGAGAGGGCAGCCTGGATGTCCTTGAGCCCGTTATGCCCACCGTTGCCGCCGCCTTTCTTGAGGCGGATGCCGCCTGGAGGCAGGTCCAGATCGTCGTGTACCACCAGAATTTCTTCCGGCGCGATCTTGTAAAACCGGGCCAGGGCGCCCACGGCCTGGCCGGAGCGGTTCATGAAGGTGGCAGGTTCCAGCAGCCACAGTTCCCCCTGCCGCCCGACATTGCCGAAGAATCTGGCCTGGGGCGCCAGGCTGACCTTGAGCTGCCGGGCCAGCTGGTCGACAAACCAGAACCCGACGTTGTGGCGGGTGGCTTCGTAATCGGCGCCCGGGTTGCCCAGGCCGACGATGAGGCGGGGAATGGTCATGGTTTTACCCTGGCTGGCACTAAAATCAGCTGACGGCTAAAACAAA
The DNA here is from genome assembly GCF_049658005.1 of Azovibrio sp. Classification (NCBI taxonomy): domain Bacteria; kingdom Pseudomonadati; phylum Pseudomonadota; class Betaproteobacteria; order Rhodocyclales; family Rhodocyclaceae; genus Azovibrio; species Azovibrio sp. The sequence continues at coordinate 22,199 of NZ_JBASOH010000036.1, forward strand.
GGGCCGCCGTCGGTAAAACCGGGGCGGCCCTGAGTTTCCGATCGGCAGGATCAGGCGGCGGTTTCGCCTTCATCGGCAACCGCTGCGCCCTTCTTGGCCACACAGGTCACCACGGCCTGGTCGTCGCCATGCATCACAACGACCACGCCCTTGGGCAGGTTGAGCTGGGAGACATGCAGGGATTCACCGACCTTCATGTCCTTCAGATCCACTTCGATGAACTCGGGCAGATCGGCGGGCAGGCAGTTGATTTCCAGTTCGGTGATGACATGAGCGATCTGGGCGCCGCCCAGCTTCACGGCAGGGGCGACATCCTGGTTCACGAAGTGCAGGGGCACCTTCTGGTGCAGCTTCTGGTTGGGGTCAACGCGCTGGAAGTCCGCGTGCAGGCACAGGGGCTTGTAGGCGTGCACCTGGAAGTCGCGCAGCAGAACCTGTTGCTTCCTGCCTTCCAGTTCGATGGTGAGCACGGAAGCGTGAAAAGCTTCCTTGCGCAGACCTTGATACAGCTGGTTGTGGTCGAATTCGACGACTTCGGGTTCCTGACCGGCACCGTAAATGATGCCCGGGACCTTGCCGGCACGACGCAGGCGGCGGCTCGCACTCGATCCTTGCAGCGTACGCTTTTGAGCATTGAGAAGAAATTGCATGATGACTCCAGTAAGAAGACCGACCCGCGACCAGGTCAGCCGGTGAAAAAACTCAGTCGATGAACAAGGAGGAAACGGAATCGTCGTTACTGATGCGACGAATGGTTTCCGCCAGAATGGGGGCCACGGACAGCTGACGGATGCGGCGGCAGGCAGCGGCGGAATCCTGCAGCGGGATGGTATCGGTGACGACCAGGGAATCCAGGTCGGAATCGTAGACCCGCTCCACGGCGGGACCGGACAGCACCGGGTGGGTACAGTAGGCCACCACCTGCCTGGCGCCGTGGGCCTTCAGGGCGGTCGCGGCCTTGCACAGGGTGCCGGCGGTATCCACCATGTCGTCCATGATGACGCAGGTACGGCCTTCGACCTCGCCAATGATGTTCATCACTTCCGAAACATTGGCCTTGGGGCGGCGCTTGTCGATGATGGCCAGATCGCATTCCAGGCGCTTGGCCAGGGAGCGGGCGCGCACCACGCCGCCGTGATCGGGTGAGACGACCATGGGGTTTTCGTAGTTTTGCCGGTTGATGTCATCGAGCAGGATGGGCAGGGCGTAGATGTTATCCACGGGAATATCGAAGAAGCCCTGAATCTGCTCGGCGTGCAGATCCATGGTCAGGACCCGGTCGACGCCGGAAGCCATGAGCATGTTGGCGACCAGTTTGGCGGCAATGGGCACCCGGGAGGAGCGGGAGCGGCGATCCTGGCGGGCATAGCCGAAATAGGGAATGGCTGCGGTGATGCGGCCGGCGGAGGCGCGCTTCAGGGCATCGACCATCACCAGCATTTCCATCAGGTTGTCGTTGGTGGGGGCGCAGGTGGATTGCAGAACGAACACGTCGCGGCCGCGCACATGTTCCTGGATTTCGACGCTGACCTCCCCATCGGAGAAGCGGCCCACATGGGCGCGCCCCAGTTCCACATTGAGGGCAGTTGCCACATCGGCGGCCAACTTGGCGTTGGCATTGCCGGTAAAGACCATCAGACTGTTGTAGGCCATTTGCTTTCCCTGTGGGTGCGCCCACCCGCCAAAAACGACTTCGGGCAGGTGGAGTACCTGCCCGAGGGATTCAGTGGCTGGGGAAGAAGGATTCGAACCTTCGAATGCCGGAATCAAAATCCGGTGCCTTGACCAACTTGGCGACTCCCCAGCGGTTCGCTTGAGCAGATTCCCGTTCAAGCGAGGCGCGCATTATATACAAAAAAATTTCGATTGCGCTATAGATTGATGAAAGTTTTTCTTCTTCAGAGCCCAAGCAGGGGGTGCGCCGCCAGCCCCTGCGCCACCCAGCCCTGCCAGCCGGCCGGCAATTGCCTCGCCAGCTGGCGGGCCTCCGCTTCCCCGGCAAAGGCGGCAAAGACACAGGCGCCGGAACCGCTCATGCGGCTGCCCTCCGCCCCGGCCCGGCGGCGCAGCCAGTCCAGATGCTCGCCCACCTCCGGAAACAGGCGGCAAGCCACGGGCTCCAGATCGTTACGCCCGTCGCCGGGCCGCCAGTTTTCCGCCGACAACGGGGGCGTGGCGCGGCACAGGTCTGGCGCCCGGAAGATGTCCTGAGTCGGCACCGCCACCGGCGGCTCCAGCACCAGGTACCAGGCCTCGGGCAGGTCCACGGGCAGCAAGCGCTCGCCCACCCCCTCGGCAAAGGCATTGCGACCGAAGACAAAAACGGGCACATCCGCCCCCAGGGCAAGCCCCAGTTCCTGCAGGCGACTACGGCTCAGGCCCAGGCCCCAGAGGTGGTTGAGGGCCAGCAGCACCGTGGCGGCATCGGAACTGCCGCCGCCCAGGCCGCCGCCCAGGGGTAGCCGCTTGTCCAGAAAAATGCGGACACCCTGGCGGCAACCGGTACTGGACTGCAGCAGGCGGGCGGCCCGCACGGTCAGGTCGGAGTCGGGCGGCACTCCGGGCAAGGGAGTTTCCAGTACCACCGCTCCATCGTCGCGGGGCTGAAAGCGCAGGCGGTCGCCATGATCGAGAAAGCGAAATACGGTCTGCAACAGGTGATACCCATCGGGACGCTGCCCCACCACATGCAGGAACAAGTTGAGCTTGGCCGGCGCCGGCCAGTCCGACGCCCAGGTCCAGACCGCGCTCAAGGCAGGGATTCCCAGCTTTCCATCGAGAGGCGCAGCTTGAGCACTCCATCGAGGCTGGCATCGAGGCGGGACGGCAGGCGGGCGCCATCGCCGTAGTGGTAGGTCAGCAGCCAGCCGGATTCCCGCACCCGCCAGGGCCGGCCTTGGGCATCCGGCTCCACCAGGGCACCGGGTCCCGGACGGGCCTGGACCCAGGCCGACAACTCGTCCAGGGGCAGGGCGACGCCCAGCACCTCGGCTAGCAACTGGTCTGGGTCGCTGGATTCACGCCGGCTGCCATCGGCCAGTTGCAGCACCACCGCTCCTTGCTGAGGACGCTGCAGTTCCGCCACCCCCTGCCCCAGAGGATCGGAGAACAACAGGCGGTCGCCCGCCCTCCCGTGCTGCCACTCCAGACGCCCGGAAAACTGCCGCCCCCCTTCCTCCCCGGCCGCGGCCAGCAACTGCACGCTAAAGCGTGCCACCAGATCGAAGGTATCGGGCCCGCCGGTGTCGGTAGCCAGGGCCAGGCCGTCTCCCAGCCGGGCAGACGGCACGGCACAGGCCGAAAGAAAGCCTGCGCTCAGCAGGCTCCAGATCAGTTGGCGGCGGGAATTCACGGTTTGAATTTCTTCAGGATGGCTTGCAGGGTCTCATTATGGGGCGCCTGAGCCTGGGCCTTCTGCCACAGCTCCAAGGCTTCCTGGTGCCGCCCCTGGCGCCAGAGCACCTCGCCCAGGTGGGCCGCAATTTCCGCGTCGGCCTTGAGGGCATAGGCCTTTTCCAGCACCTCCCGGGCTTCCTGGAGCTTGCCTTGACGATACAGCACCCAGCCCAGGCTATCCATGATGAAGGGGTCCTGGGGCGCCAGGCTGGTGGCTTTCTGGATCAGTTCATGGGCTTCCTTGAGGCGCAGATTGCGATCCGCCAGGGAATAGCCCAGGGCGTTGTAGGCATGGGCATTGTCGGGCTGCAGCTTGATCAGCTTCTTCAGAAGGGTTTCCATTTCCTGGAACTTGCCCAACTTCTCAGCGGCCAGGCTCGTGTCATAGAGCAGATCCGGCTGTTCCGGCTGCAGCTTGAGGGCGGCGGCCAGGGTGGCGTAGGCTGCCGCATACTGCCCTCCTTCGCGCAGCAGCTGGGCTTGCATCTGGGCCAGATGGACTTTCTCCTGGGGGGTGCGCACCGTGCTCTGGCGCAAGAAGGCCAGGGCCTCATCCCGCTTGCCCTGCTCCACCAGCAACTGGGCGCCACGACCGCGCGCCATCAGGTACTGGGCGCCGCCCTCGACCTGCTTGTAATGTTGCAGGGCGGCCGCCTTGTCCCCCGCCGCCTCTTCGATCTGGCCAAGGAAATACCGCACCACGTCCCGATCCGGAAAGGGCAATTCCAGCAGGCGGGAAAACTGGCGGCGGGCAGTTTCCAGATCCTGTTCCTGCAGGGCCAGCATGGCGACGGGGTAGACCACCTCGGGATTGTCCGGCTCCAGCTTGAGCAAGGCATCAAACTGCTGCCTGGCTTCCGGATAGCGCTTGGCGCCGATCAGGACCCGGGCCAGATGCAAGCGCACTTCGACCGCCCCCGGATGACGCTGCAGATAGTCGGAAAGCAGCCGGACCGCTTCATCGACCCGCTCCTCACCGGCCTCCTTGAGCACGATCTGGGATTCCAGCAGCACCGGCGCCTCCCATTCCGGCTTCAGTTTCTGAGCCCGGCGCACCTCGAACCGGGCTCGCTCCAGCTGACCGGCATTGAAAGCCGCCAGGGCAATGGCGTAATAGGCCTCGGGCAGGGTGGGATAAGGCTGGGCCATGCGCTCCACGAACGCCAGCACCGCCGGCTTGTCCGGATGTCGCGCCAGCAACCGGTTCAGGTCGAGAAAATTGGCGCCCAGGCTGGCGGGGTCCGCGGCCAGCAACTGGCTGATGGGGCCATCCAGTTCATCGATGCGCCCGGCCATCACCAATAGCCCGGCCAGACTCTGACGGGCCTGTTGCGATTCCGGCTCCAGCTCGACCCAGATCCTTGCCAGCTCCAGGGCCATGCCATATTGCTGGGCAGCCCCGGCCAGTTCCACGGCGCGCTTCACCACCGCCGGGTCGCGGGTACGCAGGGCCAGATCCTGGTAGGCACTCACCGCCAGATTCACCTGTCCCCGCTGCAGGGCGACCTCCCCCAGCAGGAGCTGGAAGACGACCTGGCCCGTCAGCCCCTCGGTCTGGCCGGCCCGGGCCAGCCAGGCCGCTGCCTCATCCTGTTCGGAAGGTGCGGCCAGCGCAGCCCCGCCAACCGGCAATAACAGGGCCATGAAAAGGAGAGATGCCAGCAATCGGGAAGACATGATTTACATCCAGTACAGGTGAACGATAGGGTGAAGCCGGTAAACTCGGGCTAGCGGCGCATGTTATTGCGCTTTTCCTGGAGTCACAAGCCAATGCCCGAATTACCGGAAGTGGAAGTCAGCCGTCTGGGCCTGGCGCCTCATCTGGAAGGCCAGACCCTGTCGGCCTTCACCGCCCGCCGCGCCAACCTGCGCCTGCCCATTCCCATCGAACTGGCGGAGCGGCTGCGGGGCGAGCGGCTTGCCACCCTGAGCCGGCGCGGCAAATACCTGTTGTTCCACTTTCCCGGGGCGGGAGGCTGGCTGATCCTGCACCTGGGCATGTCCGGCAGCCTGCGCCTGGTGCCGCCGGGCACCCCGGCTGGCCTGCACGACCACCTCGACCTGGAATTCCCCCACACCGTGATGCGCCTCCGGGACCCGCGCCGTTTCGGCCTGGCGGTCTGGCAGGCGGGGGACGATCCCGAAATCCATCCGCTGCTGGCAGTGCTCGGCCTCGAACCCCTCTCCGACGCCTTCACCCCGGACTGGCTCGCCGCCCGGGCCCGAGGCAGGCAGCAGCCCATCAAGCAACTCCTGATGGATGCCCGCACCCTGGTCGGAGTGGGCAATATCTATGCCGCCGAAAGCCTGTTCCGGGCCGGCATCTCGCCCCTGCGCCCGGCGGGCCGCATCAGCCCGGCGCGCCTGGGCCAGCTCGTGGCAGCAGTGCGCGAAACCTTGCTGGACGCCATAGCCTCGGGCGGCAGCAGCGTCCGCGATTATGTGCAGAGCGACGGGGGCGCCGGCAGCTTCCAGTTGCGCTGCGCGGTGTACGCCCGGGCCGGCCAGCCCTGCCCACGCTGTGGCGGCAGCATTCGCCAGGTGCGCCAGGCCGGCCGCTCCACTTTTTATTGCCCCGCCTGTCAGCGTTGAAGAATCCCGGGCCACCCTTGCGGGGGTTTGCCAACGTGCTAAATTATCGTTTCATTGCCTTTTTTCAGGGAAATCCCGATGTCCCTCGCCCAACAATTTGCCGCCTACAGCCAATGGCGCAGCCAGCTTGCCGAAGCGGTGGCCAATTTCCGCCAATGGTTGATGGATCAGGAACTCAGCGATGCCCAATCGGAATTGCGGCTGTCCCAGTTACTGGAACGCCTCAAGGAAGACCGCTTGAATGTGGCCTTCGTGGCGGAATTTTCCCGGGGCAAGTCGGAACTGATCAATGGCATCTTTTTTGCCGAATACGGCAACCGCATCCTGCCCTCTTCCGCCGGCCGCACCACCATGTGCCCGACGGAACTGCTCTACAGCCCCGGGAAGGCACCGGGCATCGAGCTGCTGCCCATCCAGACCCGCCACAGCAACACCAGCATCAGCGAGTTCAAGCGTTTCCCCGAGGAATGGCAGATCGTGCCGCTCGACATCGGCTCGGCCGAGGCCATGCAGTCCGCCCTGCGCCAGGTCAGCGAGGTCACCCGGGTCAGCCCCGAAGAGGCCCGCAACCTGGGCTTCGATGTCGGCGGCGAGAGCGAAGCCGGACTGTTCCATGCCGGGGAGGACGGTCAGGTGGAAATCCCCCGCTGGCGCCACGCCGTCATCAACTTTCCCCATCCGCTGCTCAAGCAGGGCCTGGTGATTCTCGACACCCCGGGTCTGAACGCCATTGGTACCGAGCCGGAACTGACCCTTTCGCTACTGCCCAATGCCCATGCGGTCCTGTTCATCCTGGCCGCCGATACCGGGGTGACCCAGTCCGACCTGTCGATCTGGCAGGAGCATATCGACACCGGCAACAGCAAGCGCGGCCGCATGGTGGTGCTCAACAAGATCGACGGGCTCTGGGACGAACTGAAGACCGAGGCGGAAATCGAAGCGGAAATCGCCAAACAGGTGCGCTCCTGCGCCAGCATCCTGAATCTGAAAGAAAGCCAGATATTCCCGGTCTCGGCCCAGAAAGGCCTGGTCGCCAAGATCAACGGGGACGAGGAACTGCTGGCCAGAAGCCGCCTGCCGATCCTGGAAACCGCCCTCTCCGAGGAACTGATTCCCGCCAAGCAGGATATCGTCCGGGATAACACCGAAGGGGAATTCAACGACATCTACCTGCGCGCCCGGGACCTGCTCGAATCCCGCCTGGCCGGGCTGCGCGAACAGCTCGCGGAACTGACCGAACTGCGCGGCAAGAACAAGGGCGTGGTGGAATACATGATGGGCAAGGTGCGTTCCGAGAAGGAAGAATTCGAGGCCGGCCTGCAGCACTATTATGCCGTGCGCAGCGTCTTCTCCGCCCTGACCAACAAGCTGTTTGCCCACCTGGGCCTGGATGCCCTGCGCAGCCTCACCCACGAGACCCGGGAAGCCATGCTGGAGGCCGCCTTCTCCAAGCACCTTTCGGATGCCATGCAGGGCTTCTTCAGCGTCACCCGCGGCAACCTGGAAAAATCGCGGGAAGAAGTGGAGGAAATCCGCAGCATGATGGAGGCGGTCTATAAGCGCCTCGCCGTCGAATATGGCCTCAAGCTGCCGGCTCCCGCCGCCTTCTCCCTGATGCGTTACGAGAAGGAACTGGCCCGCCTGCAGGCCTGGTGCGACACCCACCTCAACACCCCCTTGAGCCTGCTCACACACGAGAAGAAGAACATCACCCAGAAGTTCTTCGAGGAAGTGGCGCTCCAGGTCAGAAAGGCTTTCGAGCGGGCCAACCGGGATGCGGAAAACTGGCTCAAGGCCATCATGGCCCCGATGGAAACCCAGGTGCGGGAACACCAGATCCACCTCAAGCGCCGCCTGGAAAGCATCAAGCGCATCCACCAGGCCACCGACACCCTGGAAGACCGGATCGGCGAACTCGAAGGGATGGAAGCCGAGTTGCTGGCGCAGATCCAGTCCCTGGAAAACATCGCCTCCGCCCTGCGCGGCCTGCTCCAGCCCCAAGCAGCCGATCAGGAAGCCCTGGCGGCCTGATCCAGGACGGGGAGCAGGGAACGGCCCACCTCCTCCGGGCTGCTCTCCAGCCACCCCTGGACGGCCAGGATGCCGTCGCCACGCAGGTACAACCCCTGGGGCAGCGCTTCCAGCCCGTTCAAGAGCAGGCGCCGGGCCATTCACGGCCTCTCTCCTCAGGGCACGCTGGGGATCACCTGCCCGGAAAACAGCAGCCCCACCGCCTGCACGGCCCGCACCGGCAAAGCCTGGCCCAGTTCCGTCTGTGCCTTGCGGCGCAGACGGGAGAGCAGCACCTCCACCCCGTGATAGTCCCGGTCGCTGTACTTGCCCCAAAGCAGGATGACCAATTGTTCCTTGGTCAAGGTCTGGCCGTAGCAGGCCATGAGTCCCCCCAAGAAGCGCTGCTCGGTGGTGGTCAGCAACATGCTCCGGCCATCGGGGGCCACCAGCCGGGGGCCCTGCGGGTCCAGCCACCAGCCCTCGGAGCGCAGGTTCTGCTGACAGCGGCTTTCCCACAACATGGCAAGGCAGTAGAGCAAGCGCTGGAAGTGGACCGGCTTGGCAACACAGCAATGAACGCCTCGTTCACGCACTTGCGCCTCGCTCTCCGGGTGCACCAGGGCAATCAGGCCATGGGTCCCCAGCGGCTGGAGATGGCTCAGGATGGCGGTTCCGGCCCCATTCGGCAAACTCTCGTCCACCAGGACCAGATCGGTCTTGCGCACTGCCAGTCCCCGATAAAAGGCCAGTTCGCTGTCCGCGCCCCAGACTGCGGCCCCCCGGGAGCGCAACTGGTCGAGCAGGTTTTCTCGCAATACGGAGTCGGCAATCACCACCGCCAGGGTTGGCGCCGGGTCGGAAAACAGGAAATCACTGCTGGCCATGGCACATCTCGGTTGTCTCAAGCAAGGCCGCATTGTGAAAACCAGGCCGCCCCCGTGCACTCACAAGCGCTCTCTCAATCCGCTACCGGGCTTTTGCCCCCCGCCAGCATGGCCTTCATGGCCTCCAGGCGGGCCGAGCCGGTGGCCTTGTCGGCCGGGGCCGCTGCCTTGCCGCCGGAAAACCGCAGATCCTCCTTGCCCATTTCGGCGATGAAGCGCGACGGCTCAGAGGTGACCCACTCACGATTCTGCTTTCTGCGCTCGCAGTAAGAAACATGCAGGCTCTGGCGGGCCCGGGTGATGCCCACATACATCAGGCGGCGCTCCTCCTCCACCTTGCCGGTTTCGACCGATTCCCGGTGCGGCAGGATGCCCTCTTCCACCCCCACCAGGAACACATGCGGGTATTCGAGGCCCTTGGCGGCGTGCAGGGTGGAGAGCTGGACCGCGTCGAATTCCTCTTCCCGCTTCTCGAGCATGTTGATGAGGGCGATGGTCTGGGTCAGATCGACCAGGGTTTTGTCGTCCTCCTCCCCTTTCTTCGTCAGCCAGGCGGTGAATTCACAGACATTGGCCCACTTGCTTTGGGCCGCGCGCGGCTCCTCGTGGTCGAACAAGAAGGCTTCGTAGGCGATCGCGGCAAGCAGATCGGGCAGCACCTGCTGCGCCGGCTCCCGCTCGGCGCGGGCCTGCATCCGGGCGATGAAGTGGCAGAATTCGAGCAGGGGTTCGAGCTGCCGGGCCTGGACTCGCTGGGCAAAGCCCTCCTCGAAGGCCGCCGCGAACAAGGAGAGGTGCCGCTCCCCGGCATAGGCGCCGAGGGTCTGCAGGGTGCTGGCGCCGATGCCGCGCTTGGGCGTGGTGGCGGCGCGGATGAAGGCCGGATCGTCCTCCAGATTGGCAAAGAGGCGCAGGTAGGCAATCAGGTCCTTGATCTCGGCCTTGTCGAAAAAAGACTGGCCGCCGGAGAGCAGGTAGGGAATGCGCTGGTTCCTCAACTGCTGCTCGAACAAGCGGGCAAGGTGGTTGGAGCGGTAGAGAATCGCGTAGTCGGACCACTTGCCCCGGTTCTCGAAACGGTGGGCCTGGAGCCGGATGGCGACGCTCTCCGCCTCCCGCTCGTTGTCGGGGCAGACGGTGACGCTGATCTGTTCCCCTAGTCCCAGTTTGGACCAGAGCTTTTTGTCAAACAGCTTCTCGTTGTGGGCGATGAGGTTGTTGGCGGCCTTGAGGATGCGCAGCGTGGAGCGGTAGTTCTGTTCGAGCTTGATCACCTTCAAGCGCGGAAAGTCCTGCGGCAATTTGCGCAGGTTCTCGATATCGGCGCCGCGCCAGGCGTAGATGCTCTGGTCGTCGTCGCCCACGGCGGTGAATTGCTGGCGCGGCCCGGTAAGGCGCTTGAGGAGGGCGTACTGACAGGCGTTGGTATCCTGGTATTCATCGACGAGCAGGTAGCGCAGGCGGTTTTGCCACTTCTCCCGCAGTTCCGGCTGCTGCTCGAACAGCAGCACCGGCAGCCGGATCAGGTCGTCGAAATCCATGGCCTGGTAAGCCTTCAGGGTGGCTTCATAGGAGCGATAGACCTGGGCGGCGAGCTTTTCCGTCTCGCTTGCCGCCAGGCCCTGGGCGGCCTCCGGCGGCACCAGGGCGTTCTTCCAGTTGGAAATGATGGACTGCAGCGTGCGCAAGTTGCCCTTGTCGACGCTACCGGCCAGGTCGGCGATGATGCCGGCGCAGTCGGCCGCATCGAAGATGGAAAAGCGGGGCTTGTAGCCCAGCACCTTGGCTTCTTCCCGCAGGATGCGCACCCCCAGGGAATGGAAGGTGGAAACCTGCAACTGCCTGGCGGCCTGGGCGGAGATCCGCTTCCCCAGGCGCTCCTGCATTTCCCTGGCGGCCTTGTTGGTAAAGGTGATGGCGGCGATGTTGCGCGGCTCGAAGCCGCAGCCTTGCACCAGATAGGCGATCTTCTCGGTGATCACCCGGGTCTTGCCCGAGCCGGCGCCGGCCAGCACCAGAAGCGGCCCATCGAGGTAATGAATGGCTTCTAGCTGCTGGGGATTGAGACCTGACATGGAAGAGGCAAACCGGGAATGAAGAACGGGCGCGGTTGAAACCGCGGGGTAAAAACAAGGGCAGAAACGAGAACAGGGCGGATTCTACCCTGTTCGCCCCTCAGGCTTCCAAATCCACCCTGGCCAGGCCTTTATCTGCTTCGGGCAGGGACTGCAACAGGCGGGAGGCTCCGCTCCCGAGCCGGCCCAGATCGGCGGCGAGCGCCAGCGCGGCCTGATGCATCTGCGCCTCGCCCTGAAAAGGCCCCTGGGCGAGGGCCTGAACGGAATTGAGCAATTCCTGCAAGGCGTAATGCGGGGCGACTTCCAGCGCCGCCGCCGCCGTCACCTGGCGCGGCCCGAGCCGGACCCGCCGGGGCGAACGGGCGTCGCCGGCAGCGGGCAATGCGTGGGAAAGCTGGGACAGTTTCATGGCAGACCTCCTGACTCATTGACGGCCCGAGGCCCCGCCACCTTGAGGAAAGCACTCCCGGAAAGCACCGGAAAGCACCGGAAACCTCAGGAAAATACAAGGGTTGAAAAATACGAGGGATCAAAGGGCGCCAGGTACTTTTTCAGCAGATCGCTGCCCGCGCCCAAGGGATTCTGGCGCAGGGCTTTTTCCTGTTCGCCAATCGGCATGGTGATCGTCGTGCTCGACCGGAAAAGACTCAGCCGGCCGCCAGGCCCACCACGCTGCCGATCACGATCAAGGCCGGCGGCTTCACCCCGTGCCGGGTGGCGGTATCCGGCAGGCTGGCGAGCGTGCAGGACCAAAAGCGCTGCTGCGGCAGGGTGGCCTTGTAGATCAGGGCGGCGGGCGTGGCCGGGTCGAGACCATGGGCCTCGAGTTGCCTTGCGATACTTTCCAGCCCGGCCATGCCCATGTAGAACACCAGGGTCTGGCCGGGCCGGGCGAGGGCCGGCCAGTCCAGATCGACGCTGTGGTCCTTGAGGTGGCCGGTGACGAAGACGCAGCTCTGGGCGTGGTCCCGGTGCGTCAGGGGAAAACCGAAGGCGGCCCCGGCCCCCAGGGCGGCGGTGATGCCGGGCACGATCTCGACGGCGACCCCCGCCGCCAGCAGCGCTTCCATCTCCTCGCCACCCCGGCCGAAGACGAAGGGGTCGCCCCCCTTGAGCCGCACCACCCGCTTGCCGGCGCGGGCCAGCCGCAGCAGCAGGGCGCTGATCTCCTGCTGCGCCAGGGTGTGGCGGGAAGCCTTCTTGCCCACGTAGATGCGCTCGACACCGGCGGGAATGCTCGCCAGGATCGCCTCACCCACCAGGTGGTCATACACCACGACCTGGGCGGCCTGGATCAGGCGCAGGGCCTTGAGCGTGAGCAGTTCCGGATCGCCAGGTCCGGCCCCCACCAGGGCCACGGCCCCGCTTGTCTGTGCTTGGCTGGTTTTCATCATTCAGGCTTCATCTTCGGCCGTTTCGGCCTCCGGTTCGAAAGGCATGCTCAGGACCGATTCAATGTACTCGACCGGCAAACGATGCTCCTGTGCCAGGTCTCCGGCACTTTTCCCGCTCGTCCAGATCATTTCCAGCCAGCCATCGAGGCCAGTGGACAGGGAATGGCCCGCCTGTTCCCCGTCACGCGTGTTGCGCTCGCCCTCCTCCACCGCATATTTGCTGGCATAGCCCCGGGGGGTAACCATCAGGCCGTGCTGGATGAAGGTATTGGAATTGCCGATCAGCACGGTGGACAGCATGCCGATATCCGCCTCCGCCATTTTCGCCAGGGTGGTGAACTCGATGCGCTGCCTGGGCCGGTAGGCGGACTTGACGATGGCCACCGGGGTATCGGGGCTGCGGTGGCGCAGGAACAGGCGCTGAGCCTCAAGAATCTGGCGGGTACGGCGGCCGCTCTTGGGGTTGTACAGGGCTACCACGAAATCCGCGTAGGCCACCGCATCAAGCCGCCGGGCGATGGTGGGCCAGGGGGTGAGCAGGTCGGAGAGGGAAATGGCGCAGAAATCATGGGTCAGCGGCGCCCCCACCAGGGCGGCACAGGTATTGATTGCCGAGGCACCCGGCACAATCTCGACCTCGACGCCGCAATCCGGCGTCCAGCCCGCCTGGAACAGGACCTCGAAGGTAGGGCCGGCCATGCCGTAAACCCCCGCATCCCCGGAGGACACCAGGGCCACCTTCTTGCCCGCCCGGGCCCGCTCCAGGGCCTCGATGGCACGGTCCAGCTCTTCCGTCATGCCTTTCTTCACCACCTCCTTGCCATCGATCAGGCTCGCCACCAGGCGGATGTAGGTCGCGTAACCGATTACCGAATCGGCCTCGGCAATGGCCGCCCGGGCTCGGCCAGTCATGTGTTCCACGGCGCCGGGGCCCAGGCCCACGAGCATGATCTTGCCGGTTTTGGAAAGCGTTGCATTCATTCTGGAATCCTTGCAATGGAGACGGTGGCATTGCGGCCACCTTGGCCGCGCAGCTTGTATTTTTCGATGAGCAGACAGGACGCATCGGCCCCAGCCGCCAGCAGGGCGGCGGCTTCCGAGACCGAGGGGGTACCGGTGTACTTGCGCACGATTTCGGAAGGGTTGGGCACCGGCACGACGGCCAGCACTTCCGGCGGGTAGAAGGTGAGGGTGAGGCCAAAGCGTTCGGCAAAACCGAGCAGGCCCACTTCGTCCGCCTTCAAGGTGATGCTGGCGCCGGCCGCCACCTGTTCCGGAGCGAGACCGGCGGCGGCCAGGGCCTCCTGCACCGCTTGTGCAATGGTCGCCTCCGGGGTGCCACGGTCGCAGCCCAGGCCCAGGGCCACTTTCGGGCCGGCCAGGCTCAAGCGCCTTGCTCCACGGGCGGCCGGTAGGTGACCAGCCGGCCGGCCAGGCGGGGTGCCAGTTCCGGCGGCAGAGGGCGGTGGCTGATCCACAGCACGGCGGCGACGACGTCCAGATCCACATCTTCCAGGCGGGAGAACAGGATGACATTGGCCGGCAGGGGACCGCTGCGGCCATTGGCGTGGCGCGGCCACCAGTCGGCGCTACCGGCTTCCTGCACCAGGGCCACGAGTTCGTCGTTCACCACGGCGGCGCTGGCCTTCACCACTTCGTCGTGGGTCGCCTCAAAGGTCCAGCCCAGCTCTCGTCCCAGCAGGTCGACTGCGATGGTTTCCCGGGCATCGGAAGCCGTGGTCAGCACGGGCTGAGCCCCCAGGGCGGTAGCCAGATGGCCGGCCAGCTGATTCGCCCCGCCCAGATGGCCGGACAGCACGGGTATGGCGAACTTCCCGGCTTCGTCGACCACCACGACAGCCGGGTCGCTCTCCTTGTTCTTCAGGTGCGGCGCGATCAGGCGCACCACCGCCCCAAGGGAAATGATGCAGACGATGCCATCAAAAGCGGCAAAGAGGGCGGGCACCTGTTCGCCCACCTTGCCGGTATAGCAGTGCGCCTGACTGCCGGGGGTGTTGCCCGCGGCGGCTTCGGCTTCGAGGCGGAATTTCTCCGGGGCGAACAACTGGGCTCCGGGCAGGGCGGCCACGACCCGGCAGGCCATGGCGATACCGTGCCTGGTGATGGAGACGACGGCGATCTTCATGCTAGCGCCTCGGAGCTTTGGGCGGCATCCGCCAGGGCCTTGCGGGCCCGGCAGCCGCGGCGCAATTCTCCCCGCACCCGCTTGGGATTCTGCACCAGCAGCAAGGAGAGGTAATTCACCTTCTCGTCCTTGAGGGAGGCCACGTCGCGGACAATGCGCTCTTCCGGCGAACCGACCCTTTCCACAAACACGGAGCTGCCCAGCAAGTCGCGTTTTTCCAGCAGTTCGATGACCTCCCGCATCAGGGGTTTGACCTTGAGCAGGGCCAGGGTGTCGAACTCATCCAGCAGGTGGTTGATGACTTCCACCCCGTAAGCGGCAGGGATGATGGCGAAGGTTTCATCCTCTTCCGCCAGAATGACTTCCGCACTGGCGGCCGCGGCGGCAAAAGAGGAGACACCGGGGATGGTTTCCACCCGCACCTCCGGGGCCCGTTCCCGCACCACCCGGGCCAGGTGGCCAAAGGTGGCGAAGGTGGAAGCATCGCCTTCCACCAGGAACACCAGGTCGCGCCCCTCGGCCAGCAGGGCCACGGTCTGTTCCGCCGCCCGGGCCCAGGCCCTGGCCAGGATTTCCGCATCCCGGGTCATGGGGAACACCAGTTCCACCGCGTCGGCGGGTACGGCAATGCCGCCCCGCTCGACGATGGAGAGGGCACAAGAGGACTCCTCGGCCTTCTTCACCGGGTACAGCCAGCGGGCGCCGGATTGCAGGGCGATCCAGGCGCGGCGGGTGATGAGTTCCGGGTCGCCGGGGCCCAGGGAGGCACCGATCAGCTTGCCGTAGATTCGGGATTGGGGATGATTCATGGATTTACCTTGTCGTTCCAGGCGGTCACGATCCACACCGGGTTCTGGGCCACCATGCGATGCATGTGCAGGATGGGCTGGCTGCGACTGGCCTGAATCTGCACCACGTCCCAAACGCCCCCCTTGTCCTTGAGAGTCTGGGTGGCCGTGGCCAGGTTTTCCAGGGTTACGAAGTTCATCACCAGGCGCCCGCCGGGCCGCAGCCGGGCCAGGCTGAGGTCGATCAGTTCCGCCAGTTCGCCGCCCGAGCCGCCGATGAAAACCGCATCCGGGTCGGGCCAGGTTGCCAGGCCGGACGGGGCCTTGCCTTCCACCAGGGTGTAGTTGCCGATGTGGAATCGCAGGCTGTTGGCCCGGGCATTGGCGGCATCCGCCGCATTCTTCTCAATCGCCCAGACATGGCCCAGGGGGGCCAGCCGGGCACATTCGAGACCGACAGAACCGGAGCCTGCGCCGATATCCCAGACCCGGGCGTCGGGTTTCAGGGCCAGCCTGGCCAGGGACAGAGCCCGGGCCTCCTGCTTGGTGATCAGCCCATTTTCCGGGGTGCGCTGCTGGTAAGCCTCGTCCTCCAGACCGAAGGCCGGGCCAGGTTGCAGCTCGTGTTCCACCAGCACCACGGCAGGTTCCGGAAAATCCATGGCGGCGGCCTGCTCCAGGCTCAGTTCCTGGTGGATGGCCTCGTCTGCCAGCAGCAGGCGGCTGGCGACGCAAAGGCGCACCGGCGCTCCAGCGCTGCCGTAGCCTGCCGCCAGCAAGGCCCGGGCCAGGCGGGCTGGATCGTTCTCGGGGCTGGTGAAAGCAAACACCCGGGGATGCAGAGCAATGGCCCGCATCAGGGAATACAGGCCATGCCCGGGCGTGGCCCCGGGCTGCCATTCGCCGGCATCTTTGCTGTGGCAGGAGGCAATACGCACGTCCTGCCAGGGCTTCTGCCAGCGGGCAAAAGCCAGTTGCAGTGTTGAGGGAGCAGGCAGCACTTCCAGCGTTCCCCGCCCCAGCTTGCCAATCAGATAGCTGCCCACGCCATGGCAAAGGGGATCGCCGGTGGCCAGCACGACCACGCACTGGCCGGCGGACCGGGCGCTTGTCACCCACTCCAGGGCTTGCATCAGCGCGCCGCCCATGTCGCGCACGGCACAGGCGGGTGCGAGATGCGGCCGCACCAGTTCCAAGGTACGGCCGACCCCGATCACCAGATCGGCGCTGGCCAGCAACTGGCGAGCCCGGTCTCCCAGACCGGCCCAGCCATCATCGAGAATACCAAGGATGTGGACGCGCTTCATGCCCAGGCCTCCGCCTGATCGACCCGGCAGACGAACCGCCCCTCGAAGTCGCAGACCAGCACTGCCAGATGGTAGTTGCCCGGATACTGCCCCTTCAGCGCCCGGATCGCCTTCTTCGCCAAACGGCGGTGGAATTCGACGGACAAATCCAGGGCCGCCAGACGCTCGGCGGCAAAGCGGGCCGTTTCGGCGACGCGAATTTCCTCGATCAGGTCATCCGGCGCCCCTGCTTCCCGGGCCGCATCGGCCAGGATGTCCCGGTCCACCTCCGCCTTCCAGGCATGGGTCACGGCCAGGCCCTGACACATCTTGGTGAGCTTGCCCACCATCGCCCCCACATAAACGTGAGGCAACTGGCGCCTGATGGCGCTGATGAACGCCGCCTTGACGAAATCCCCCATCTGCACGAAACAGGATTCCTCCAGATCGGGCAACTGGCCCATGGCGAATTTCTCCGTGCGGCCACCGGTGGTGAACACCACGCTGGTCTGGCCCTGCTTCGCCGCCACATCCACCGCCTGGACCACGCTGGCGCGGAAGGCCGCAGTGGAATAGGGGCGCACGATGCCGGTGGTGCCCAGGATGGAAATGCCGCCCAGGATGCCCAGGCGGGCGTTCAGGGTTTTCTTGGCCATCTCCTCGCCGCCGGGCACGGAAATCGTGACCTCCAGCCCGTCATGCTCCAGCAATTCGCCGGCCACGGCGCGCAGGTTGTCGCCGATATTGCGACGCGGCACCGGATTGATGGCCGGCCCCCCTACCTCGAGCCCGAGCCCCTCCTTGGTGACGGTCCCCACACCGGTTCCGCCCAGCAGGATGATTTCTCCGGCCCGGTGCTGCAGCAGGCGTACTTGAGCCGTCATGTAGGCGCCATGGGTAGCATCCGGGTCATCGCCGGCATCCTTGACGATCATGGCCAGGGCCAGTTGCTCGGCCTCCAGCACCATTCCCTGCTGCACGGAAAAGCTCACTTCCTGGCCGTTGGGCAGACGGCACAGGACCTTCTCCGGCACCTTTCCGAGCAACAGCCCGAGGGCGGCGGCACGGGCCGCCGCCGCCGCACAGGCGCCGGTGGTGAAGCCGGTACGATTGCCCCGCGCCCGTTTGCCATCCCCCTTGCGCATCTTCCCGGGCGGGGTGGTAGCGGCCGGGAAGGCGGCAGATGTGGCCCTGGCCGTCATGCCACCTTCTTCTGTTCAGCTTCTGCCAGGGACAGCATGGCGTGAATCGCGGCCACCACCAGGGTCGAACCGCCCTTCCTGCCCTTGATGACCACCCAAGGCACTTCATTCACGGTCATGAGCAGGTCCTTGGATTCGGCGGCGGAAACAAAACCCACAGGCATGCCCACCACCAGGGCAGGACGCACCCCTTCCTCGCGGATCAGGCGGACCAGTTCGATCAGTGCCGTGGGGGCGTTGCCGATGCCGACAATGGCCTCATTCAGGGTGCCTTGCCGCTGTGCCTTGCGCATGGCCTGGACGGCCCGGGTGGTGTCCTGGGCCTGGGCGGCGGCAATCACATCAGGGTCGGAAATGTAGTGGTGGATGCTGAGGCCGAAATGCTGGAGGCGAGGCCTGGAAAGGCCGACACAGATCATTTCCACATCGGCTACGATCGGGGTGCCGCCCTTCAGCACCGCCAGCATGCCGGCCTGCATGACGTCGGGATGGAAGGCGGTCAAACCGTTGAATTCGAAATCGGCATTGGCGTGGATCATGCGCCGCACCAGGGGCCATTGCTCGGCCGTATAGGCGTGGGGGCCGGTTTCGGCATCAATGATGGCAAAGGAGTCATGCTCGATGGCACGGCCGGCGGCAGTCAGTTGCTCGGTGATGGTATTGGACATGCGGGAGACTCCAGATCAGGCATGCGCACGGCCTTGGGCGCAGGCGGTATGGGTGTGGCGGTGGTCAAGCAGATGCTCGGCTTCGGCCATCTCCCGGTATTTGCAGCCGTCACACTCCAGCATGCCGCCGGCACTGTCTAGTTCGGCAACACGCATATCGAGCAGTTTGAAAACCCCCGCATCGAAGCCGAAGTGGCTGCCCTGGGCAAACACCACCTGGGGATACTGCTGGCGCAGACGCACCACCTGCTCCTTGATCCGCTCAATGAGCACACCGGTAAACAGATACACCGGCAAGATGACGATCTGCATCATGCCCAGCCTGACCTGGCGCTGCACCACGGTCTCCAGGCGCGGCCAGGTGACGCCGGTAAAGGCCAGGTCCACCAGTTCATGGTCGTGCTCCTCATAGATCCAGCGGGCCATCTTGGCCAGTTCGCCATTGGCCCCGGCATCGGAGGAACCCCGGCCCAGCAGGATGGCGCCGGTGGTGCGTGGATCCGGCATGGCCATGGCCTTCACCTGCCGGGCAAGCTGATCCTGGAGAAGGGCGAATATTTCCCGGCCCATGCCCAAGTGGCGGGTGATGCGGAATTCGACTTGGGAATGGCGCTCCCGGGCTCGCTCCAGGGCGGCGGGCATTTCCATCTTCACATGGCCGGCGGCATTCAGGATGAAAGGGATGGCAAGCACCAGGCGGGCACCTTCGGCCGCCCTGTTCAGTCCTTCTTCGAGAAGCACGTCCGCATGCTCGATGAAACAGACCTCGATGCGCCAGTCCGGGTGGAACGCCCGCCAGCGGGCAACAAAATCGTAAGTCTCCCGATTGCCATCGGGTCCACGGGAGCCATGGCAGACCAGCAGATAGGTGATGTCGGTTTTCATGCGGGATTCTCCGGGGCCAGTATGGCTTTACGGAAACGATGGCCAAAGACCGGGTCATACAGTTTCGAACGCACCAGGTCCGGCCAGTCGGCGGCGCCCAGGGTCGGACTGGCAACAATCATGGCCTGGCTGCCGATCTTTCCGGCCTGACACTTCTGCTTGATGTCGGCCAGGGTACCCCGGACGACCTTTTCCTCGCCAGGCCAGGAAGCCTTCTGCACCACCAGCATCGGCGCCGTCCCGGGCCAGCCGGCCGCCAGCAGCGCCTCCTGCACCTTGTGCAGCAGGGTGATCGACAGGTAGATGCAAAGCGTGGTCTTGTGCGCCGCCAGGGCCTCCAGTTCCTCTCCCGGGGGCATCGGGGTGCGCCCCGCCACCCGGGTCAGGATCACGGTCTGGGTCACCTCCGGCAAGGTCAGGGTCTCTCTTGCCGCCGCCATAGAGGCCATCGCCGAAGACACTCCAGGCACCACAGCCCAGTCAACGCCGGCAGCCGTGAGGGGACGGGTCATCTCGATCAGGGCACCATACAGGCCCGGGTCGCCGGTCTGCAGGCGCACCACGGTGGCGTGGCGGTGAGCGGCATCTAGCAACCAGTCCGTCATTTCCTCCAGGGTCATGTCCTTGGAGTCGCGGATTTCGCAGTCCGGTGGGGTGTAAAGGTTTGCCGCCTGATCCACCAGGGAGCCGGTGAACAGCACAGCCCCCGCCGCTTCCAGCAACTTGCGCCCCTTGACGGTAATCAGGTCGGGATCGCCGGGACCTGCGCCGACAAACCAGATTTTTCCAGGCATTTAATGATCTCCACCGGGTTCAAACTCAAATTTCGGACAATTCGTCCGCAGGACGGCCTGGAGTGCGGCCAGGCTGCGCGGCACCGGCACACCGGCCAGCAGTCCCCGCTCGACCAGGCTGCGATGCAGGGCCACGACCGCCGGCAGGGGCTGCCCCGCCGCCAGCAGTTCACTGCTGTACTCGGGCAAAGCCAACGCCGCAAAAGAGGCGACACAGCCCCCCCTCTGCAGCAGGTGAATGGCATCGGCCCAGCGATAGGCAAAATCCACATCGTGAGTGGACAAGAGCAGGGTGACGCCCCGCCCGGAAAGGGAATCCAGCACGGTCAGCAGTTCTTCCTGCATGGCCGCGTCCAGCCCTGCCATGGGTTCGTCCAGGAGCAATAACTCCGGCTCCATGGCCAATACTCCGGCGATGCAGATCCGCTTTTTCTGGCCATGGCTCAACTGCTGCACCTGGCGACCGGCCAGGTCGGCGAGCCCCACCGCCTGCAGGGCCTCGACCGTGCGGCGGCGCACTTGTGCCGCATCCAGCCCAAGATTGAGGGGGCCGAAGGACACATCCTCGAAAACCGTTGCTGCCAGCAACTGCTGATCCGGATTCTGGAATACCAGGCCAACCCGGCGACGCAGGGCAGCCAGGCCAGCCCGACTGTAATCCAGGGCCCGCCCATCCAGCAGCAAGCCCCCCGAACTGGGGCGCAGGAGGCCATTGATATGCTGCAACAAGGTGGTCTTGCCGGAACCATTGGCACCCAGCAGCGCATTGCGACTGCCCGGGAGCAGCACCAGGGAACAGTCGGCCAGACCATGACTGCCGTCCGGGTAACGATGACCAAGGGCACGGATTTCCAGCAGGGGCCTCATACCGATTCTCCTGCCACAGCAGCCAGCAGGCAGATGCCCGCCAGCAAGGCAAGCCAGCAGTCGCGTCGGGCATGCACAAAGCCGGCGGACAGAAAGCGCAATCCCCCCTCCCCGTTACGGGCGGCTGCAGCCAGATGCAGACCCAGAGCCTGATGCCAGACCTGCACCAGCAAATTGGCGGCCAGCAGCCCCAGGGATTTCAGGCTCTGCCGCCTCGAGGCATGTCCCAGACGGGCCTCCTGGGCCTTGCAGGTCGCACGGACAGCGGCAGTCAGCACGAACAGCATGCGATAGGCCACCACCATCAAATCAAGCAAGGCATCGGGACACCGCAGTCGGCGCAGCAAGCCCACCAGGTCCGGCAAGGGAGTGCTCAGCACCAGGAACAACAGGGCGGACAGGGCCGCCAGGGAGCGCCCTGCCAGTTCACTGATCCGTGCGCCGGCATCCGGGGCCCAGTGCCAGCCTGCCTCCGGCGTCACGGAAAACAGCAGGGACAAGCTGCTCAGCGCCAGAAAACCCAGAGGCAGCAAAGCCACCCGCAGCCACAGCCTCCCGGGCACCCCGGCCCCCAGTACCGCCAGCAAGGCGAACAACAGGGCCAGCATCAGGGCAATCACGGGAGAACCCGCCAGAAAGGCTGCCAACAGGCCGGCCAGGGTAAAACCAGCCTTGGCTTCGGGGGCAATCCAGCGCCAGCGGTTGCCATAGGCGGCAGTGTCGATCAGCACGCCAGGCTCACTCCCGTTCACGCTCGGAGGCTGGGCGCTGCCACAGCAGGCGTTCGCGCATCACAGCACCGCCCAGCCAGAAGCCGAGAAACCCGGCCCCAAACGCCGCCTGCAAGGCAAACAACAAGGACTCCACCTCGCCCCCTGGTGGTTTGAACAGGGGATCGAACCAGGGTTCATAAGCAGGCACCATGGCGACAATGGCCGCCTGGGCCTTGCCGTCAGCCCCGGCAAAAGTCTCCGGCTCCTGGCCCTCTGCTCCCAACACCGGGGCCAGCATCAGGGATGCAGGCAAAACCAGGGGCAAAATCAGGATCAGCAAGGCCAGCAGGGACAGCAGCAGGTTCTGGCGCCTCATGCCTTTGCCTCCGGGGTATGCAGCAGGGGCAGGCGGCGCAACTCATCCGCATTGAAACGGCGCAGGGCATTGACGATCATCACCGTCAGCAGTCCCTCGACGATCGCCAAAGGAATCTGGGTGAGGGCAAAAATCCCGGCAAACTTGGCCAGGGCGGCACCAACGCCCCCTACTGGGTCGGGAAAAGCCAGGGCCAGCTGCAAGGAGGTCATCCCGTAAGTTGCCAGATTACCCAGGCTGGCACCACAGAAGACAGCAGTGGAAAGGCCCAGGCCCCGGGTCAGGCGAAACACCCCGTAGGCGACACAGGGGCCCACGACCCCCATGGAAAAAAGGTTGGCTCCCAGGGTGGTCAGCCCCCCATGGGCCAGCAACAGTGCCTGGAACAAGAGAACCACAAAGGCAACTGGCACCATGGTCAGAGGGCCGAACAACAGGGCCCCCAGGCCGACGCCCGTAGGATGGGAACTGCTACCCGTCAAGGACGGCAGCTTCAAGGCAGAAAGAACAAAGGCGAAGGCGGTCGCCACACCGAGCAGCATGCGCTGTTCCGGTTGCTCCGCCAGCCGACGTTTCAGTTTGACAATGCCCCAGACCAATACCGGAGCCGATGCCGCAGTCCAGCCCAAAGCGTGCTGAAACGGCAGGAAACCTTCCATGATGTGCATAAAAACCCTCACCCGAGTCAGGAGAAAGCATCATGCCAAAGGTATGGACGGAAGGCGCAGAATGAAAATGGCCCTTCCCCACCCCGGGGAATGATGCAACATCTACTTCGGGCCGGTCTTCTGGCTTGCCCTCATCCTTCGCTATGCCTTCCCGTGCAAGAACACAGTGGCGTGGAAATAGCGTCGTCAGGCTTACAGCAGCGGGGGCTGCGCCGGAATGGCTGAATGGCAAACATTCAGGGACACCGGACTTCCCGTTTCACCCACCCGCCATAAACTGCTGGCGGCAGGCACCCGAAGTCCGGGATTGTAACCTGAACTGGCGGCACGACAATATCTCGCCAGCGCAGCGCAGAAGCCAAAACAGGGGCGTCACCTGCCTTTATACTTCGAACTTCGCAACAAGCCGTCCCCACAAACGAGGGCCCTGCCCTGATTCGACTTGCACCAAGGACCTCTCATGGATAACGCCGAGGAATACGCGGCCAGCCCGATCCACTGGCACACCGGCGGCCTGGGCCATGGCACGGGGCGGGCGCTGGAGCGAAGCACCAACCAGGTATCCGGAACCCCGGCCGCCGCTCTCATCGACATCCAGTCCCTGCGTTCCCTGCTCGATGGCCTGACCCGGTTGACCGGCATCCCCACCGCCCTGCTGGACCTGGAGGGCAACATCCTCCAGGCCGCCGGCTGGCAGAAGGCTTGCACCGGCTTTCACCGGGCCGTACCCAGCTCCTGCGCCAACTGCACCGAAAGCGACCTGTTCCTGGCCCGCCACCTGCGCAAAGGGGAGTTCGTCGATTACAAGTGCAAAAACGGGCTCTGGGACGTGGTCACTCCGGTCTTTGCCGGGCAAGCGCACCTGGGCAACCTCTACTGCGGCCAGTTCTTTTACGACGACGACAAGGTGGACGACGCCTTCTTCACGGCTCAGGCCCACCACCATGGCTACGACCCGAAAGCCTATCTGGCCGCCATCCACGCCATGCCCCGCTTCAGCCGCGAACAGGTGCGTCTGGCCATGGGGCTGATCGTCAATCTGGCTTCCTATCTTTCGCATCTGTCCCTGACCAATCTGCAACTGCAGGAAAGCCGGGCCCAGATGGAAACCCTGCTCAACACCCTGCCGGACCCGGTCTGGATGAAAGATCTGGCAGGCCGCTTCCTGACCTGCAACCAGGCCATGGCGCGCATGATGGGCGCCCCCATCGCGGAACTGATCGGCAAGACCGACCACGACTTCATGCCCCCGGACCTGGCCGACTTTTTCCACCAGAAGGATCGGGAAGCCTTCGCCGCCGGGACTTCCCGTACCAACGAGGAGTGGCTGCCGCACGCGGAAAGCGGCGCAACGATCCTGCTGGAAACCATCAAGACCCCCGTGTCCGACCTGAACGGCAAGCCCATCGGTGTGCTCGGCATCGGCCGCAACATGACCGAGCGCAAACGCGTGGAGGATGAGCTCCAGCTGATGTCGCGCGTGTTCTCCAATAGCGGCGAAGCCATCTTCATCACCGATGCCGACAACCGCATCCTGGCGGTGAACCGCGAGTTCACCCGGCTCACCGGCTACAGCCAGGCAGAGGCGATGGGTGAAAGCCCCGACATGCTCTCCGCCGGCAACACGCCCCCCGAGGTGTATCGGAAAATGTGGGCCACCCTGGCCGCCGCCGACGCCTGGCAAGGTGAGCTCTGGTACCGGCGCAAGTCCGGCGAGATCTACCCCAAACGCCTCTCCATTTCCGTGGTGCGCGATGGCGACGGCCGCATCACCAACTACATCGGCGCCTTCGAGGACATCACCGACCGCAAGGCCGCCGAGGACAAGATCCGCTACCTGGCGCATCACGATACCCTCACTGGCTTGCCCAACCGTTTCAGCCTGTACGAACGCATCGAGCAGAGCATGGCGTTTACCCGGCGCCTCGGCGAATCCCTGGCCGTGATGCTCATCGACCTGGACCGCTTCAAGGCCATCAATGACACACTGGGCCACAATGTCGGCGACCAGTTGCTGATCCAGGTGGCCCAGCGGCTGGAACGCACGGTGCGGGGCAGCGACATCGTCGCCCGCCTGGGCGGTGACGAATTCGTGGTGGTGCTGACCGGGGTGGATGACGCCGATGCCAGGGTCAAGGTCGCCGAAGTGGCCGCCAAGATCGTCAGGCAGGTGGCCATGCCATATGACATCGCCGGCCAGGAACTGCACACCTCCCCCAGCATCGGCATCTGCTTCTACCCCCAGGACGCCAGCGCGACGGACGAGCTCATCAAGAACGCCGACATCGCCATGTACCACGCCAAGGCCATGGGGCGCAGCAACTACCAGTTCTACACCGAACCGATGCGCGCCCAGGTCAGCCAGCGGGTGAGCGCCGAACAGGAACTGGAGCAAGCCCTGGAATCAGGCCAGTTCCTGCTCCATTACCAACCCCAGGTCGAGCCTGGCAGCGGCCAGGTGGTGGGGGTGGAAGCCCTGGTGCGCTGGCAGCATCCGACCCGGGGCCTGGTCCCGCCGCTGGACTTCATCGAACTGGCCGAGGAAACCCGGCTCATCATCCCCCTGGGCCAGTGGGTGCTGTACGAAGCCTGCCGGCAACTGAAAGCCTGGCACGAGGCCGGGCTGGATCAGCTGCACATGTCGGTGAACCTGAGCCCTTACCAGTTTCAGGACGAAAACCTGCCCGAACGGGTGCGTCAGGTCCTCGCCAGCACCGGCCTGCCCCCCGCCCGCCTGCACCTGGAAATCACCGAATCCATGGCCATGAAGAATCCGGAAGCCACCGTGCGGATGATGCAGACCCTGAACGAAATCGGCGTCAAGCTGGCCCTGGATGATTTCGGCACCGGCTATTCCTCCCTGGCCTACCTGAAGCTCTTCCCCATCCACATCCTCAAGATCGACCGCTCCTTCGTGAAGGACATCGAGACCGACGAGAACGATGCGGCCATCTGCGAAATGACCATGCTGCTGGTCCACAAACTCGGCCTCCAGGCCGTCGCCGAAGGGGTGGAAACCCAGGCCCAGCTCGATTTTCTCCGCCGCATCGGTTGTCAGTGGATTCAGGGCTACCTGTTCAGCAAGCCCTTGCCGACGCCCCAGGCCTGGGAATTCCTGAGCACCTTCCGGCTCGCCCCGCACTGAAGCCCGCTCCGCCCCTGCCGCGCAAGGTCTCAGTCCCGCCCCTCGGGCGACGGCTCACGGGGAGGCGCCTTGGGATTTCCCGGCGGATGGGCCGGCGCGAACCTGGGCTCGGTCGCCGGCTTGATGAGGCCGCGTGATGGCGCGGCAGCGCGATGCTCACAGTCCCCCCCGACGCAGTCCGCCTGCCGTCCCGGCGCCATGGCACCGGGACGGTGCGCCGGCGGCAGCACCGGCACGGCAACCGCCGGGCGCTCCGGCAACGTCGCACCATGGCAGCTGGCAATGGCGCGGGCTTTGTCGTGACCGGAATCGGGCTGACGTTCGACATTGATCACGCATGCTCGCACCAGCTCGGCATCGACCTGGCGCTTTTCCTGATTCACGCCGGCATCCTGGCAGGCGGCGATCAATTCGGTCCGGTCACGCTCGGCAACCCCGGTGCGTTCCACATCCGCGACACAGGCCCGGATCGCCTCGCCATAGCGGCGCGATCGGGCGGCCTCGGCGGCCATGCGGGCTTCCTGGCGACGTTGGGCCTCCAGCGCCTCAATTTGCCGCAGGCGTAGCTGTTGCTCCTGCATGGCCTGCTGGCGACGGGCTTCGGGAATCACCTCGGCCGGCACCACGGCCTCGGTCTTGCTGCCATCCTGGCAAGGCGTCGAAGAAATCGTCACCTGGCCGGAGGGCAGGCGGCATTTGAACGCCTGGGCCTGAGCCCAGGCCGGCAAACACAGCAACAACAGGAAAATTCCCTTGTACCTGCGCCCCATGGGCCGCCGTCGCTGCTCACTGCTGCTGCTCATCCTGACCTCCTGCATCGTTCATGCCTTACCCGTCATTCAAGTTCCGACACCGGCTCCGGAGCGGCTTCTAGCGCCGCGGCGGGGGCGCTCAACGCGGCGCTGGCCGCCTGCAGCAGGGTCGCCCGGGTTTCCGGGGTTTCCAGGCTGATGCGGCCGAGGGCGCCGCTGCGGTAATCGGTGAGCAGGATCAAGGCGGCCTTTTCGATATCCAGCCCCCCTCCCTTGAGCCGGCAACCCCGGCGCGCGGCGATGGTTTCGATCAGGCTGGCCCCGTCGAGGCCGCGCACCGGGCATTTGTAGCGGGCGCTCAATAAGTCGCCGTAACGTTCGAGCAGCAGCCCGGCCAGGAAGGTGGCCACTTCTTCTTCGATGACCGCATTGGTGCCGATGGCGTGGCTGGCGGCGAGCATGTAGCCATCCGAATCATGCTCGATCCTGGGCCACATCAGGCCCGGCGTGTCGGTCAGGGTCATGCCCTTACCCAGGTCCAGGGTCTGCTGGGACTTGGTGATGGCAGGCTCGTCCCCCACCTTGGCCACCCGTTTTTTCAGCAGGGCATTCATCAGCGTCGATTTGCCGACGTTGGGAATGCCCATGATGATCATGCGCAAGGGCTTGGTGGGGTCGTTGCGATGCGGCGCCAGAGCGCGGCACAGGGCGGGAATGCGCCCGGGCTCGCCGGGATGCTTGCAGGACAGGGCAACCGCCTTGACCCCGGGCTGGCGGTTGTAGAACTCCAGCCAGGCCGCGGTGACGAGGGGGTCGGCCAGATCGGATTTATTCAGTACCTTGAGGCAGGGCCGCTGCCGGAAATCGCGCAGCTGACGGATCATGGGATTGCAGCTTGCCTCGGGAATCCGGGCGTCGAGCACTTCGATGACGATATCGGTGCGGGCCAGGGTCTCGGCGGCCTTCTTGCGGGCCGTGGTCATGTGACCGGGGAACCATTGGATGGGCATGGTGTTTTCCTGCCAACTTTGAATGGCCGGATTATCGCACCACCCTTCGCTGATCCCTACCTTCTCCGCGCCAGCCCTTCCAGTCCCCAGGCTGCGCCCTTACAATCGAGCTTCTTTTTCTGCCCGGCTCCGGCCTCATGCCATCTTGACTGCAAGCACCCCGACTCTCCCTTACAGCCTCAAGATTAAAATCGTTCTGACCGTGAGCCTGCTGGCCTTGCTGTTACTCGGTCTCCAGGCCCTGGCGCAAATCATTCTGCTGCGCCCTGAATACCAGCACATGGTCGAATCCCAGATCCACACCCTGGTGGAGCAAACGGGCCGCAGTCTGGACGAGAAGATTGCGCTGCGGATGCAGGCCCTGGAAAAATCAGCCCGGCACTTTCCCCCCCAGCCCCTCACCCCCATCCGGGAGGCGGCACTGGAGGGCCAGCTCAGGGAAATGAACGCGCTGTTGTCGCTGTTTGACGATTTGTACATCTTCGATACCAAGGGCCACCTGCTTGCCGACTGGCCTCGCGTGCCCGGACGCCGGGGGCTGGACATGTCGGAGCGGCAATACGTCCGCCAGGTCATCCAGGAACGGCGCTCCCATATTTCCGAGCCGATCCTGGGGCGCATCACCCGGCAGCCCCTGATCATCCTCTCCACGCCCCTCTTCGACGAGCAGGGTGAACTGCTGGGCATCCTGGCCGGGGTCATCAACCTGTTCAAGGCCAATATCCTGGGAGAGTTGCGCGATGTGCGCATCGGCAACAGCGGTTATTTCATGCTCACCCACCCCGACGGCCAGGTCATCATGCACCCGGACCCGGAACGCATCCTCCAGCCGCTGCCTGAAGCCGATGCCGGGCTCCTGCCCCAAGCCGGCGAAGCCCTCGCCAACAAGGCCAGGCAGATCAACCTCCTGGACCGCCCCGCCGCCCTGGTCGCCCGCTACCCGATGCAGAGCACTCACTGGCTGCTGACGGCCATCTATCCGGTCGAAGAAACCTACAAGCCGGTGGAACGCATCACGCACTTCATCCTGACCATCGCCCTGGTGCTGTGCCTGCTCACCGTGCCGCTGATCTGGCTGATCGCCCAGCGCTTTCTCCACCCCCTGGAGGCGCTGACCCGGCAGATCCGCAACCTCGCCCAGCAGCACAAGCCCGGCCGGGTGAGCGCCGGGGGCAGCGAGGAAATCGAAGAGCTGGCACTGACCTTCAACGACTTCATGGACCGGATCGAAACCGCCGAACAGCACATCCGGGTGCATGAGCAGCGCCTCTCCCTGGTGCTGGAAACCGCCAGCGACGGGATCTGGGACTGGGACCTGGCCCAAGACGACTTCCTCGGCAATCAGGCCCTGGCCCAGATGCTGGGGCTCGAACAAAGCGGCCCGCTCGCCACCACCCCGGCCCAGATCGCCACCCACCTGCTCGACGAGGAGCGCCCCTCGGTGCGCCGGGCCATCATCGACTGCCTCAAGGGCAAGACCGAGATGTATTACTCGGAGCACCGGCTGCGCCGCGCCGACGGCAAGATCATCTGGGTACTGGAGCGCGGCCGGGTGGTGGAGCGCAGCCCGGACGGGCGCGCCCTGCGCATGGTCGGATCGTTCTCCGACATCACCGTGCAGAAAAACAACGAAGAACGCATCCGGGTCATGGCCTTCTACGACGCCCTCACCGGCCTGCCCAACCGCAGCTTGCTCGAAGAGCGCACGGAAGCCAGCATGCAGCGGGTCAAGGATCAGCGCAGCCAGCTGGCCCTGCTGTTCGTGGACCTGGACCATTTCAAGAACATCAATGATTCCCTCGGCCACTTCACCGGCGACCTGCTGCTCCAGGCCGTGGCCCAGCGCCTGTCCCGGCTGGTGGGAGACAAGGGCTTCTCCCACCTGGCCGGGGAAAACGGCCTGGTAAGCCGCCTGGGCGGCGACGAGTTCGTGGTCGTGCTGCCCCACATCAACCCGGAGCAGGCCGCCGACCTGGCCCGGCGCATCCTCTACGAAGGCGGCAAGCCCTACCAGGTGGAAGCGCGCCAGCTCACCATCACCCCGAGCATCGGCATCAGCATTTTCCCCGACGACGCCAGCGACTTCGAGACCCTGCTGCGCCACGCCGACATCGCCATGTACCGGGCCAAGGAAGAAGGCCGCCACCATTTCTGCTTCTTCACCCCGGAAATGAACGAAATGGCCTGCCAGCGTCTGGAACTGGAAAGCGCCATGCGCGAAGGATTGAGCAAGGGGGAATTCTCTGTGCACTACCAGCCCCAGGTGGCGCTCCAGAGCGGCCGCATCATCGGCCTCGAAGCCCTGGCCCGCTGGCACAACCCGGAGTTGGGGGCGGTGCCGCCCGCTCTCTTCATTCCCGTGGCAGAAGATTCGGGCCTCATTGCCCCGCTCGGAGATTTCGTCCTCAAAGCCGCCTGCGCCCAGGCCCGGGCCCTGCAGGATGCCGGCCTGCCCCCGATGGTGATGGCGGTGAACCTCTCCGGCGCCCAGTTCCGCCACCCCACCCTGCCCAGCCTGGTGGCCGATACCCTCGCGGCCAGCGGCCTGGCGCCGCAATGGCTGGAGCTCGAACTGACCGAAGGGGTGCTGATGGAAGACACGACGAGTGCCATCCAGATGCTGGGCCACCTCAAAACCATGGGGGTGCGCATTGCCATCGACGATTTTGGCACCGGCTACTCCTCGCTCGCTTACCTGAAGTCGTTCCCGATCGACAAGCTCAAGATCGACCGCTCCTTCGTCGCCGACCTGGAGGACAACCCCCAGGATCAGGCCATCATCCGCGCCATCATCAGCCTGGCCCACAGCCTGGGAATGGAAGTGATTGCCGAGGGCGTGGAAAACCTGGCCCAGTTGCAGCAACTGCAAGGCTATGGCTGCGACGAGTATCAGGGCTACTTCTGCGCCCGCCCCCTGCCCGCCGCCGGACTCGAAGCGTGGCTCTCCACCGCCCGCTGTCCGAGCCAGGCCCCGGCCCGGCCCGATCGTGCGCTCTGAAAAAAGCCTCCGGGCCGAATCCGCCGGCCTTTCTCAGCCCTGCTGCAACTGCTTGAGGAAGTCCTCGATCGGCACCGGCCGGCCATAGAGATAGCCCTGCAGCAGCATCTCCCCCCGGGCAGTGAGGAAGCTGGCCTGATCCGGCGTTTCCACCCCTTCTGCCACCACCTTCAGGCGCAAATGCCGGGCCACGGACAAGATCACATCCACCAGGGCCGCATCGCTGGGGTTTTCCGGCGCGTCCTGGACGAAGGACTTGTCAATCTTCAGCTCGTTCAAGGGCAGGCGCTTCAGGTAGGAAAGCGAAGAGTAGCCGGTGCCAAAATCGTCGATGGAAAAATGAATCCCCAGGGCCCTGAGCTCGCTCATGGTGGCCGCAGTCTGGTGCACGTTGTCGATCACCAGGCCCTCGGTCACTTCCAGGGTCAGGTAGTTCGGATCGGCCCCGGTCTGGGCCAGCACCTGCTTGACCCGCTGCACGAAATCCGGGCGATGGAACTGGCGCGGGCTGACATTCACCGAGATGCGCAGCGACTCATGCTGCATGGCCGGGTGGTTGAGCAGGCGGCACGCCTCTTCCAGCACCCAGTCGCCCAGCGCCAGGATCACGCCACTTTCCTCTGCCACCGGGATAAAAACGACCGGGGACACCATGCCCTGCTCCGGATGCAGCCAGCGCAACAGGGCTTCGCCGCCGCGCACTTTGCCCTCCTGATCCACCTGGGGCTGGATGTAGACCTGCATCTGGCCCCGCGCCAGGGCCTGGCGCAGATCCCCTTCCATGGAGAAACGGGCCTCCACCCGGGCCTGCATGCCGGGCTCGAAGAAGCGCACCTGATTGCGCCCTGCCGCCTTGGCCTGGTGCATCGCGGTATCAGCAAACTTGATCAGATCCAGGGCGGTGTTGCGCTGCGTCGAGGGAAACAGGCTGATGCCGATACTGGCGCTCAGACTCACTTCCCCGGCACCGAGACTGATGGGCTGGGCCAGACAGAGGCGGATACGCTCACCCACGGAACGGGCCTGTCTCACGGCCAGATGCTCCTGCCTCGTCAGCTGGGGTAGCAGCACCCCATATTCATCGCCAGAAAAGCGCGCCACCGTGTCGGCATCCCCCAGCACGGCGCGAATGCGGCGAGCGCATTCCTGCAACACCTGGTCGCCCACCTCGTGGCCCCGGGCATCGTTCAGCGTATTGAAACCATCCAGATCCACGAACAGCACCGCCCCGTAGACCCGGCTGTGCTGGGCCGCCGCAAGGGCGGTTTCCAGGCGGTCGAGGTAGAGGCGCCGGTTGGGCAGGCCGGTGAGAGGATCGAAATAGGCGAGCTGCTCGATTTCGGCCTCGGCCCGCTTGTGCTCGGTGATGTCGCGCCCCACCACCACCAGCCCCTTGCGCCTGCCGTCGGCGTGAAAGAGCGGCACCTTGATGATGTCGAAAATCCTGGCCTGCGCATCGGGGACGCGAATCACCTCTTCACACCGCACCATCTGCCGGGCCTGCCACGCTTGTTCGTCGGAAACCACGCAATCCATGAAGGCTTCCCGGTGGAAATCCTGGTAGCGGGCCAGCTCCTGGTCGGTCTTGCCGCGGTAATCCACATGCTCGAGACCAAACAGTTTCAGGTCGAAGGCATTGGCCAGCTGCCAGCGCCCCTGACCATCCTTGAAACAGACGATGTCGGGCATGGCCTCAATCAGGGTGGTCAGCTGCTCTTCCCGGTGGATCAGGGTCGCCTCGGCTCTGCTGCGCCGCAGCATCGAGGCCATCAACATCAGGATCACCGCCAGTGCCAGGACCAGCCCGGCAATGAAGTAATCGCGTTCGCGCAGGTGGTCCGCCTCGAGCCGCTCCGTGTAGCTCGCCACGGCCTGCTCCAGGCGCTGCTGGTAGAGCACCTGCTCATCCGGCGACACCGCCCGGTTCGTCACGTCGTGGAGGATGGAAAACAGCACCTGCCGGCCGCTTTCCAGGATCACCGGGGAGGAATGGACCTCCACGGTGCGCAGCGCCCCATTGGCGAGGCGATGGGGAAAGATGAAGTAGTTGCGCGCTTCGGCCCGGGCCCGCTGCCGCTCGGCCATCACGGCCTCGGGTTCGAGGGCGTTGATCTGCTGGATGGTCATGCGGCGCAAGGTCGCCACCGGGTAACCGTAAAAATCCCCGGCAGCCTGGTTGGCATCGACGATTTCGCCGGTTTCCGGGTCCACCAACAACATGATGGAAGCGTGGCGCTGAAAGAGCGTGGACAACAGATCACCCCGGGCCATGACCATGGCCAGGGAAACCGGCACCGCCACCAGCAGCGCCAGCAGCAGCGCCAACTTGCGCCCGGCATGCCGCCCTGCACGCCTCAAACTTGAAAAAACCAGCATTCCGTCTTCCTCAGCAATGTGCCGCCTCCTCTCGCGGGGACTCTCGCGGGGACTCTCGCGGGGACCCCCAAGGCAACCGGGACGATACACCGTACCCCCTACGAAAGTAATAGACCACCTCCCTGAAAGACTGGGAGAAACGCCGTTCCCCGACGCGACAGCAGCAGCATGGCCGGAGAACGTTACAATCTTTGCCTTTGTTTGATTACGAAAAGATCATGGCTCTCAAGGCAACCATCTACAAGGCGGAACTCCAGCTTTCCGACCTGGACCGGCAGCACTACGGCAGCTACAGCCTGACCCTGGCCCGCCACCCCTCCGAAACCGATGAGCGGATGATGGTGCGCCTGCTGGCCTTTGCCCTTCATGCAAGCGAACACCTGAGCTTCTGCAAGGGAATTTCCGACGAAGATGAGCCGGATTTATGGGAAATCGACCTGGGCGGCAATCTGGAACGCTGGATCGAAGTCGGCCTGCCCGAAGAAAAGCGCATCCGCAAGGCCTGCGGCCGGGCCCGCCAGGTCGTGGTCATCACTTATAGCGGCCGCACCGCCGAGCTGTGGTGGCAACAGAACCAGGCCGCCCTGGCCAGGCTGGACAAACTCACGGTACTGCAACTGCCGGCCGCCCAGAGCCAGGCCCTGGCAGCCCTGGCGGAACGGACCATGAACCTGACCTGCACCCTCCAGGAAGGGCAGATCTGGCTCTCCTCCGGCCCGAGGGACCTTCAGCTCGAACCCCGCTACCTGCAGCGCCAGACACGAGGCGCGGACTGACCATCAAGCCGGATACCGGCGGCCCTCGACGGTGGCCCCTCGACGGTGGCCCTCAACCGGAAGCCTCGACGGTGGCCCTCAACCGGCGGCCCTCAACCGGCGATCCTCAACCGGCGGCCCTTATCTTGCGCCCGGCCAGGGCTGCACCGGCACGCTCGAGATCGCATTGCCTGGCGCACCGGAAATGATCTTGCGGCTGATCCCGAGATAAACCAGCACCTTGCGTTTTGTGTCGTAGAGCCGGTGGATCTGGGTTTCCTTGAACAACAAGGAAGTATCCTCGCTGAACACGACTTCACGCGCCGGCAGTTTTTCCGGCAGGACGATCGGGCCGGTCTGGCGGCAGGCAATCGAAAACTGGGAGGGGTCCTCCGCCAGCCCAAGACTGCCCTTGATCCCCCCCGTGCGCGCCTGGCTGACATGACAAGTCACGCCGGGAATCTTCGGGTCGTCGTAGGCATAGACGCAAACCCGGTGGTTGGCGCCAATCAATTTCCATTCCGTGGTCGTGCAGCCGATTTCCTCGGCCGCTACCGGCAGGGCTGGCAGGGCAAGCAAGGCAAGACACAGGGTGAGTGCTGGGCGCATGGCAATCCTCATGGAAGTCATCTGGAAGTCCTCTTCTTCATACGCCCGCCGCGTGGGCCTGCTGATCCGCCCAGTAGGAGCTTCTGACCATGGGGGCGCAGGCGGCGCCGGCAAAGCCCATCCGCCTTGCCTCTGCCTCGTACATTTTGAAGGTGTCCGGCGGCACGTAGCGGGTGACGGGCAGGTGGTGGCCGGAAGGGGCGAGGTATTGGCCGATGGTGAGCATTTCCACAGCATGGGCGCGCAGGTCGCGCATCACGTCGAGGATTTCCGCATCGGTTTCGCCCAGGCCCACCATCAGCCCGGACTTGGTGGGAATGTGCGGGTAGCGGGCCTTGAAGGCCTTCAGGAACTGCAGGGAATGCTCGTAATCGGCGCCGGGCCGGGCCTGTTTGTAGAGGCGGGGCACGGTTTCCAGATTGTGGTTGAGCACGTCGGGCAGGCTCTGGCCGAGGCTGTCGATGGCGATTTCCAGGCGGCCGCGAAAGTCGGGCACCAGGGTTTCGATGGTGGTGCCGGGGCTACTCGCCCGCACGGCGCGGATCACGTCCACGAAGTGCTGGGCGCCGCCATCGCGCAGGTCGTCCCGGTCCACGCTGGTGATGACGACATAGCGCAGTTTCAGCCGGGCGACGGATTCGGCCAGGTGTCCGGGTTCGTTTGCGTCCGGCGGCAGGGGCTTGCCGTGGCCGACATCGCAAAAGGGGCAGCGGCGGGTGCAGATGTCGCCCAGGATCATGAAGGTGGCGGTGCCGCGGCCGAAGCATTCGCCGATGTTGGGGCAGGCCGCCTCCTCGCAGACCGTGTGCAGCTTCTGCTCGCGCAGCATGCGCTTGATTTCGCCGAAACGGCCGCCTTCATTGCCGGCCTTGACGCGGATCCAGCCCGGCTTTCTCAGGGGATCATCCACGGGGACGATCTTGATGGGAATGCGGGCGGTTTTTTGTTCGCCCTTTTGCTTGACGCCTTGTTCGGCCATTTCGCGCTTACTCCGGTTGCAATTGTTGCAGCAAATGCTGGCAAAGGGCCTCTGCCGCCTCTTGGGGGGTGAGGGAAACATGGTGATCGCGGGTCTGGGTGACGGCCAGGCCCGCATAGCCGCAGGGGTTGATGGCGGCAAAGGGGGAGAGATCCATGTCCACGTTGAGGCTGAGGCCATGATAGGTGCAGCCGTTCCTGACCTTGAGGCCCAGGGCGGCGATCTTGGCGCCTTCGCCGGCGGCGCCCAGATAGACGCCAGGGGCGCCGGCGCGGCGATTCACGGTGAGGCCCTGTGCGGCGAGCAGGTCGATGATGGCCTGCTCGATCTTGCCGACCATCTCCCGCACCTTGAGCTGCATGCGGTGCAGGTCGAGCAGCAGGTAGATCACCACCTGGCCGGGGCCGTGATAGGTGACCTGACCGCCCCGGTCGATCTTGACGACGGGGATGCCGATGTCGCGGAGCAGATGTTCGGGCTTGCCGGCCTGGCCCAGGGTGAAGACGGGCGGGTGCTCGACGATCCAGAACTCATCCGGGGTGGCCGGGGTGCGCCCGGCCGTGAAGGCCTGCATGGCCTCCCAGGTGGGCACATAGTCCACCCGGCCCAGGCGGCGGATTTCAACCGCCATGTTCAGAGGACGATCTGGATCAGCGGATGCCCGCTCAGCTCCCTGTACAGGGCGTCGAGCATGGCGCGGGAGGTGGCCGTCACCGTGCAGGTGAGGCTGACGTACTTGCCGCCGGAACTGGCGCGCATTTCCATGCTGGCGGCGACGAAGGCCGGGTCGTGGCGGGTGACGATTTCGAGCACCGTCGGCGCCAGATTGGCTTCGGCCTTGCCCATGATCTTCAGGGGAAAGGCCGAGGGGTATTCAATCAGGGAATCCAGTCCGGAACGCTGTCCGGCAAGGGAGTTCAGCGCTTTGTCAGTCATTTCGCATCACCGTGTTCTTGAAGTCCTGATACCACTGCCACATCTGCCGCCCCACGGGGCCGGGCTGGCCGTTACCCACCGGCTGGCCGTCGAGGCGGGTGATGGCCAGCACTTCCTTGGGCGAGGACGTCATCCAGACCTCGTCGGCGCCTCTGAGTTTTGCCTCTGAAATTTCCCGGATCCGGACGGGCAGGCCGTGGGCCGCCGCCAGTTCCAGCACCACGTCATAGGTGATGCCGGGCAGCATCAGATTGCCCTTGGGTGGCGCCAGCAGCACCCCGTCCTTGACGATGAAGATATTGGCGGCCGTGCCTTCCTTCAAGTAGCCATCTCGGATCAGGATGGTTTCGGCGACGCCCGCATCCACGGCCTGCTGGCGCAAGAGCACATTCGGCAGCAAGTTGATCGATTTGATGTCGCAGCGCAACCAGCGGATGTCGGTGGCGGTGAGGGCGGCAACGCCCTGTTCGCGCACGGCGGCGCTGGGGGTCACCAGGGGCATCGCCATGGCAAAGACGGTGGGGCTGGCATCCGTCGGGAAGGGATGGTCGCGCTTTTCTTCCGCGCCCCGGGTCACCTGTAGATAGATTGCCTGATCCGGCCAGGGCGCGCCGGCAATCAGGCGTTCCACGATGGCGCCCCATCCGGCAGATGCATGGGGATTGGCCAGACGGATGGCCGTCAGGCTGTTGTCCAGCCGCTGCAGATGTTCGGCCTGACGGAAAGGCCGGCGGGAATAGACGGGGATCACTTCATAGACCCCGTCACCAAACAGGAAACCCCGGTCCAGCGGCGAGATTTTCGCCTCCGCCAGGGGCAGGTAGCTGCCGTTGAGATAGACGGTGTCAGCGACGTAGGTGCCCATGGCGCACTCCCCGGGAAAAAGTGTCAGCTTACGCGAACCAGAGGCGGATGGTGTCGATCAGCCGGGCGAACCAGTTGCCGATGGCCACTTCTTCCAGAGCCAGTACCGGATATTCGCCATAGGGCTTGCCCTCCAGGCTCAGCTTCAGGGTACCGATGGTCTGACCCTGATGCACCGGCGCCAGCAAGGGCTGCATGGACACCAGCTCGGCCTGCAGCTTGTCGCTGTAGCCCTTGGGCACGGACACCACGAAGTCCTTGGCGAAGCCGGCCTTGACCTGGTTCTGGGTTCCCTTCCAGACCCGGAACTCGGACACGGCCTGCTGGGCTCCATAGAGTTTCACCGCATCGAAGAACTGGAAGCCCCAGTTCAGCAGCTTCAGGGATTCGGAGGCCCGGGCGGCATCGGAATCGGTGCCCAGCACCACGGCAAGGAGGCGCCGCTCGCCCCGCTTGGCGGAAGAAATCAGGCAATAGCCGGCGGCCTCGGTAAAGCCGGTCTTCATCCCGTCTACCGTGGGATCGAGCCAGAGCAGGCGGTTGCGGTTGGGCTGGGTGATGTTGTTGTAGCGGAATTCCTTCATCGAGTAATACTTGGCGTACTCCTCGGGAAAATCGCGGATCAAGGCACTGGCCAGGGTGGCCAGGTCCCGCGCCGTGGTGACATGCTCGGGATCGGGCAGGCCGGTGGCATTCTTGAAATGAGTGGCCTTCATGCCCAGGCGCTCGGCCTCCTTGTTCATCAACAAGGCGAAGGCTTCCTCGCTGCCGGCAATCGCCTCGGCCAGGGCGACGCAGGCGTCGTTGCCGGACTGGACGATCATGCCCTTGATCAGTTCTTCCACCGGCACCTGATCGCCCACCTTGATGAACATCTTCGAGCCGCCGGTGCGCCAGGCGCGTTCGGACACGGGCACGCCCTGTTCCAGGGCCAGGGTCTTCTGACGGATCGCCGAGAAGGTCAGGTAGGCCGTCATCAGCTTGGTGAGCGAAGCGGGCTCGAGCCGCTCATCGGGCTTTTCGGCCGAGAGGAACTGGTTGGAACCGGACTCCACCAGCACCCAGGACCGGGCGGCCAGGGCGGGAGAGACGGGAAGCTGCTGAGCCAGGGCTGCGGCACTCAGGCCCAGCAAGGTCAGCAGCAAAAACAGGCGTTGCAGCAGGGAATTCATGGGAAAGTCAGGAATGGGTTGGCAGGGCGGCCGATTATACCGCCCCGCCCGCCCCCCTGCGGCGACCTGTTGTGCAACAGTTTTTGACCGGCAGCGGCTGATCTGCCGGACCGGGGCCATCCCCGATTTCGACAAGCCGGGAATTCCGGTACAGTCAGCCGGTACAGTCAGCCGGTACCGTCAACGCACCGGCTGCCGCACTCCGGCCAGCCCCTCGACCCTCGACCCTCGACCCGATTACCCCATGTCCGCTCCCTTCCTCCTGCACGAACACCCCCTGCGCCAGCGCCTCAATAACGAGTTGCACGCCCGGCCGCCCATGTCCCTGGGGGGCCCGGCCCAGATCAGCTATCTGGCGATGTTGCACGAGGGCCACTCGGCCGCCGACGAGGAAGCTCATCTGCGCCAGCTCTGCGACCAGCTCGGCCTGCCCTTCTGTCCCCTGGTGGACGGGGACCACTGGGTCATGGAGGCCGGCGACCTGCGCCTGAAGTGGGAGCGGCACACGGAATTTTCCGGCTACACCTTCTTTCGCGCCTGCCCGAACGGCGTGCCGGAGACGGGCTCGGCCCTGGAAGCCTTTCCCACCCCCTGGTGGCAGGCGATCCCCGGCCAGGTGATGGTGGCCACCCATCTGAGCTTCGTCGCCGCCAGCCAGAAGGACCCGGAACCCCTGCTGGCAGAACTGATCCAGTCCGGTGCCACAGTGGCCGCCAGCCAGTTGGCCAACGGAGCGGCCTGGGTGGTTTCCGACTTCCGCCTCTACGAAGGCTTTTCGCGCTTTACGGTCATTGACTCTCATCTGCGCCCCCGCCAGGCCGGCCGCACCATCCAGCGCCTGCTGGAAATCGAGACCTACCGGATGATGGCGCTGCTGGCCTTCCCCGTCGCCAAGGAGGTCGGGCAACTGCTGAATCGGGTGGAAAAGGAGGTAGCCGAGCTGATGACCCGCATGGGCGAAGCCCGCAGCCCCGAGGATGAACGCCTGATCCTGGCTGACCTGACCCGCCTGGCCGCAGAGGTGGAGCACTCCCAGACCCGCACCTCGTTCCGCTTCGGCGCCGCCGAGGCCTACTACCGGCTGGTGCTGCAGCGCATCGGGGAACTGCGGGAAGTCCGCCTGGACGGTTTTTCGCCCATCCGGGAATTCATGGACCGGCGCCTGGCCCCGGCCATCAACACCTGCCTTTCCGCCGCCCGCCGCCAGAACGACGCCTCCACCCGCATCGCCAGGAAGAGTGCCCTCTTGCGCACCCGGGTGGATATCGAACTGGAACGGCAGAATCAGAAACTGCTGACCCAGATGAACCGCCGCGCCAGCCTGCAACTCAGGCTGCAGGAAACCGTGGAAAGCCTCTCGGTCGTGGTGCTCACCTACTACGGCTCCCAGTTGATCAATTACCTGGCCAAGGGCAGCAAGGCCTGGCACCACCTCAACAGCGATGTGGTCACCGCCCTCTCGATCCCCGTGATCGCCGGCCTGGTGTTCTGGGGCAGCCGGCGCATGCGCAAAAAACTCGCCCTACTTGAAACCGATTGAGACGCCAAGCCCCTGTATAATCATCGCCTTTCCATTTTCACCCCTTGTGGAGCCCGCCGTGCGCCAGCCCCTGTTCGAATCCTCCCTCAAGAGCCTGCCCCTGCTGTCCAGGGGCAAGGTACGCGACATCTATGCCGTGGATGCCGACAAGCTGCTGATCGTCACCACCGACCGGCTCTCCGCCTTCGACGTGATCCTGCCCGATCCGATTCCCGGCAAGGGCCAGGTGCTCACCGCCGTGGCCGACTTCTGGTTCCAGAAGCTGAGCCACATCATCCCCAACCAGCTCACCGGCATCGCCCCCGAATCCGTGGTGGCGCCCGACGAAGTGGAACAGGTCAAGGGCCGCGCCATGGTGGTCAAGCGCCTGAAGCCCCTGCCCATCGAGGCCGTGGTGCGCGGCTACCTGATCGGCTCGGGCTGGAAGGACTACCAGGCCACCGGCGCCGTCTGCGGCATTCCCCTCCCTGCCGGCCTGAAGATGGCCGCGCGCCTGCCCAGCCCCCTCTTCACCCCGGCCACCAAGGCCGAGTCGGGCGAGCACGACGAGAACATCTCCTTCGAGCAGGCCAAGGCCAACTGTGCCGCCGCCCTGGCCGCCGACCTGGAAGGCAGCGGCAGGAACGGCGCCGAGCTCTGCGCCCAGGCCCGGGAGGCCGCCCTCGCCCTGTACCAGGCCGCCGCCGACCATGCCCTTGCCCGCGGCATCATCATTGCCGACACCAAGTTCGAATTCGGCATCGACCAGGCCGGCACCTTGCACCTGATCGACGAGGCCCTGACCCCGGATTCCTCCCGCTTCTGGCCCGCCGAAAGCTACGCCGAGGGCATCAGCCCCCCCAGCTACGACAAGCAGTTCGTGCGCGACTACCTGGAAACCCTGAACTGGAACAAAAAACCCCCGGCCCCCCGCCTGCCCGCCGAGATCATCGCCAAGACGGCCGCCAAATATCTCGAAGCCTGCGAACGCCTGACCGGCCAGACACTCTGATTTTCCCGGCACCCGACACCGGGCGGGAACTCTCCTGCCCCTTTGCTTTACAGAAACATCATCCGCATCCTGAAGGTCTCCCATGTCCAGCCCCAACCCGTTACTCATTGCCTCCGGCCTGCCCCCCTTCGACCGCATCACCCCGGAACACGTCCAACCCGCCATCCGCCAGTTGCTGGCCGAAAGCCGCAGTCTGGTGGAAAGCCTGACCCAACCCGACACCCCGTCCACCTGGGCCGACTTCGCCGCTCCCCTGACCGACGGCATGGAACGCCTGAGCTGGGCCTGGGGCATCGTCGGCCACCTGCATTCGGTCAACGACATTCCCGCCTGGCGCGACGCCTACAACACCATGCTGCCGGAAGTGACCCGCTTCTACAGCGAACTAGGGCAGAACCTGGCCCTGTTCGACAAGTACAAGGCGATCCGCTCCGGCAGTGAATACGCCGGCCTGACTCAGGCCCAGAAGAAGATCATCGACAACGAGATCCGCGACTTCCGCCTCTCCGGCGCCGAACTGCCGGAAGCCGACAAGCCGCGCTTTCAGGCCATCCAGGAAGAACTGGCCAGCCTCGCCGCCAGGTTCTCCGAAAACGTGCTGGACGCCACCAATGCCTTCGCCGAAATCATCACCGACGAAGCGGAACTGGACGGCCTGCCCGAAGACATCAAGCTCGCCGCCCGGGCCGCCGCCGAAGCGGCCGGGGTGGAAGGCTGGAAATTCACCCTGCAGGCCCCTTCCTACCTGCCGGTGATGCAGTACGCCACCAACCAGGCCCTGCGCGCCCGCATGTACCGGGCCTCTGCCACCCGGGCCTCCGAATTTTCCGACTCCGGCAGCAAGCCCGAATGGGACAACAGCGGCCTGATGACCCGCATCCTGGCCCTGCGCCAGGAGGAGGCCAGGCTGCTGGGCTACCACAACTTCGCCGAGGTTTCCCTGGTTTCCAAGATGGCCGAAACGCCGGCCCAGGTGCTGGCCTTCCTGCGCGACATGGCCGCCAAGGCCAAGCCCTACGCCGAAAAGGACATGGCCGAACTGAAGGCCTTTGCCGCCAGCGAACTGGGCATGGCCGAGATCGAACCCTGGGATGTGGCCTTCATTTCCGAAAAGCTGCTACAGGCCCGTTACGCCTTCTCCGAACAGGAAGTCAAGCAATACTTCACCGAACCCAAGGTGATCGGCGGCCTGTTCCAGGTCATCGAGACCCTGTTTGGCGTCAGGATCAAGCCGGATACCGCCCCGGTCTGGGACGACAGCGTGCGCTTTTACCGCCTGGAAAACCCGGCCGGCGAACTGGTGGGCCAGTTCTACATGGACCTCTATGCCCGGGAAACCAAGCGCGGCGGCGCCTGGATGGACGAGGCCGTGACCCGCCGCCGCACTCCCAGCGGCATCCAGACCCCGGTGGCCTACCTCAACTGCAACTTTTCCAAACCCCTGGGCGACAAGCCCGCCACCTTCACCCACGATGAAGTGATCACCCTGTTCCACGAAGCCGGCCACGGCTTCCATCACCTGCTCACCCAGGTAGAAGAGCTGGGCGTTTCCGGCATTCGCGGTGTCGAATGGGACGCGGTGGAACTGCCTTCCCAGTTCCTGGAAAACTTTTGCTGGGAATGGGCGGTGCTCAAGGACATGACCTGCCATGTTGACACCGGCGCCCCCCTGCCCAGGGCTCTGTTCGACAAGATGCTGGCCGCAAAGAACTTTCAGAGCGGCCTGATGACCATGCGCCAGCTGGAGTTTTCGCTGTTCGACATGCTGCTGCACAGCGATTTCAACCCGCAAACCCAGACCGTGATGGATCTGCTGGCCGAAGTCCGCCAGGAAGTGGCCGTGCTGATTCCGCCCGCCTGGCACCGCTTCCCCAACAGCTTCTCCCACATCTTCGCCGGTGGTTACGGCGCCGGTTACTACAGCTACAAGTGGGCCGAGGTGCTCTCTGCCGACGCCTATGCGGCCTTCGAGGAGACCGGCAATCCCCTGGACCAGGCCACCGGCCAGCGCTACCAGGAGGAAATCCTCGCCATGGGCGGCGTGCGCCCGGCCCTGGAATCCTTCAAGGCCTTCCGCGGCCGCGAACCCAGCCCGGATGCCCTGCTGCGCCACAATGGTATGATCCCGGCGTAATTTCCGGGGAGAATCACCATGGCAAATCCGCACCGTTCCCATGCCGTTTTGCTGCTGGCCGTGAGCCTGGCGCTGGTCAGCAGCCTGGCATTGGCCCAGACCTATCGCTGGGTGGACCCGGCCACGGGCCGCACCATGATCACCGATACGCCGCCGCCAGGCAGTGCCCGACAAGTCAGCCGCGCCACCAGCGCTCCCGCCGGCGGCGACGCCCAGCTCCCCTTCGCCACCCGTCAGGCGGCCCAGAATTTCCCGGTCACCCTGTACACCGGTGCCGACTGCGACCCTTGCACTCAAGCCCGGGAACTGCTCAGCAAACGGGGCATTCCGTTCACGGAAAAAAATGTCAGGACCAATGCCGACATCAGCGAACTGAAAGCCTTGGCCGGGGAGGCCACCATCCCCGTCCTCAAGGTCGGCCGCCAGATCATCAAAGGCTTTGAAGCCAGCAGCTACAACAGCACCCTGGACCTGGCCGGCTACCCCAAAGGACCAGGAGGGGCAGCCCAGTGAAATC
The DNA here is from genome assembly GCF_049658005.1 of Azovibrio sp. NCBI lineage: Bacteria > Pseudomonadati > Pseudomonadota > Betaproteobacteria > Rhodocyclales > Rhodocyclaceae > Azovibrio > Azovibrio sp. Next base: position 65,727 of record NZ_JBASOH010000036.1, read on the forward strand.
GCTCTCGATGCGCAAGCGGCCATCGGCTTTCTCGATCAGCGCCCAGGCCGTGATCTGCGCTCGATGAATGTCAAGACCCATCACGTGTTTGTACAGCGCTCCCCGTTTCCCATCGCCTCCTGTCGAGTGCCGCTCAAGAGCGGAAGTCTTTTTCATCTTCAAGGGGCGGCAACCGCCATGATCGTCAGATGTGAGCAATTTCGGGGGGCAGCTTGATACCCAGCGCGTGCATGACCTTCAAGAGGGTGCCAAGGCTCGGATTGCCCACGCCCGACAGCGCCTTGTAGAGGCTTTCACGACCAAGGCCGGTTGCCTTGGCCAGTTGCGTCATACCCTTGGCGCGTGCAATGTCACCTAGTGCAGCCGCGATGAAGGCCGCGTCATCGCCCGCCTCTTCGATGCACGCCTCCAGGTACATCACCATGTCTTCATCGGTCTTGAGGTATGCGACCGTATCCCATTTGCGCAGTTTGATCGTTCCCATTTTCGCCTCCTATAGTTGCCGCATGAGCGCCAATCCGGCGCTGGCAAAGCCGCCTGTCCTGGTCTTAGAAATGTGGAGCGTGGATATCAACGGCCCGGCGCCGGGTTTTTCGTTTCAGGGGATGGCTGGCACAATAACCCCCAGCGGCCCTGTTGCATCTCGCCACATGTGTAGCCACAACAAACCGCGACACAATGATTTCAATGAATTCAACAGGTTAATCAATACATGAAAATCGCTTCCTGGAACGTCAATAGCCTGAAAGTCCGCTTGCCCCATCTGCTGGACTGGCTCGCCAGCCAGCAGCCGGATGTCCTGTGCCTGCAGGAAACCAAGCTGGAGGACCACAATTTTCCCCGGGCCAGGATTGAAGCGGCCGGGTATCAGGTGGCTTGTTCCGGGCAAAAGACCTACAACGGCGTCGCCCTGCTGGCCAAGGCCCCGATCGAGGACGTCAGCTGCGGCAATCCGCTCTTTCCGGACGAACAAAAACGCCTGATCAGCGGCACGGTCGATGGCGTGCGGGTCATCAGCGCCTACATGCCGAATGGACAGGAAGTTGGCTGCGACAAGTACGACTACAAGTTGCGCTGGCTCGATGCCCTGGCGCGCTGGCTGGAAGGCGAGCTGATGTCGCACCCGCAGCTGGCCTTGTGCGGCGACTACAACATCGCGCCGGATGATCGCGATGTGCACGACCCCGAACGCTGGAAGGACTGCATCCTGGTCTCCGGACCGGAGCGCACCGCCTTTCAACGCCTGCTCGCGCTGGGCCTGAGCGACAGCTTCCGCCGCTTCGAGCAGCCGGAAAAAACCTTCTCATGGTGGGATTACCGCAGGCTCGGCTTTCAAAAGAACGAAGGCCTGCGCATCGACCACATCCTGCTCTCCCATCCTCTGGCTGAACAATGCAGCGCCGCCGGCATCGACCGGGCGCCGCGCAAGCTGGAGCGTCCCTCGGACCACGCCCCGGTCTGGGCCGAGATAGTCCGGAATTGACCCGGCGTTTCATACCTCCCTCCCCTTCCCTCCCCTTCCCTCCCCTTATAGC
>NZ_JBASOH010000037.1:0-2093 GCF_049658005.1 Azovibrio sp.
TTTATTTTAGTTTTTTTCTTTAGCAGCGCTGAAAATAATATAGATAGTACAATAACCGCGTAGGCTCCCAATGGGTTTGGCCCCCTGAGCGTGCTATTGATGCGAATAAAATCTTGATTTTGATCAACTGTTAGATATGGTTGGATAGTATTTTCGCCATAGCCAAGATAAATCAAAAAATCTTTCGGTAAAACAAAGACTTGCAAGATTGCAAAAACGGCAACTATTAAAGCTCCGATTATACCAACTCGCAAAAATAAATCTTTCTTTTCGGGGAATAATTGCAAGGCAACATAGACTAAAACAAAAAAGAACAAATATCTTAAGTCTATTATTAGTCCAGCTAAACTCGGCATTAATCCCTGATTATCAATAAAAAGTAGAACAAAATGCAAAAGTGCATAGACAGCAATCGTTAAAATAAGCGGGGTTTTTAATATATTGAATTTTTTATTTTTATATAAAAGATAGATAGCGATAAAACTCGCTATTAGCATTAAAATCTCTTTCCAAGATTTTATAAACAAACTATAGTCTGGAAAATTAGAACCTAACCAAACAGTTAGCGGAGCATGTAAGACAATCCCACCAAAAATTACCGACAGAAGGTTAATATATAACCTCTCAAAATAATTATTAATCTTACAAGACATTCTAACTATAGTATAAGGTATCTATTAGTCCTTAGCTATTGGAATTTGGCTATTGGCTAACTGCTATTTTCTATATTCATAAATAACAAAAATTATGAGTAATCATTAATTATTTTTTTTATTTTAGTAATGAAAAGACCCTTATCAAATCGCCTAGCTTTTCGTCTCAGTGTTCCTGGCAAAAAATTAGTTAATTCGGCTTTTTTGATTGCCTCAACTACAGATTCAGTTGTTTGTTCGTCGAATAAAATACCGCTTTCGCCGTCTTGAACAATGTCCAAAGCTCCGCCTTTTCCAAAAGCGATTACAGGCGCGCCAGCAGCCAATGCTTCAACTTGAACTATTCCAAAGTCTTCTTCGGCTGGAAAGATGTAACCTTTCGCATTATTTAAGGCCTCGGTCACGGCATCATCTGAAGCATCTCCAAATCTATCAGTGAAAAATTCAATCGTTGGCCCTGCCATTTCAACAAGTTTTTCATGTTCGCTACCATTGCCGTATACCTTTAAATTAACACCTAGTTTATTAGCAGCCGACACGGCTAAATCAATTCGTTTATAGGGTACCTGACGCCCTAAAGCAACATAATAATCACTTCTTTCGCGAGCTGGTGTAAATCGATTAACATCAACTGGCGGGTGAATTACAGTAGAACTTTTTCCATAATATTTTTTGATTCTTTTTTGAACTTCACTGCTATTAGCAATAAAGACATCGACTGCCTGAGCCGCTTTGTAGTCGGCTCTTTTAAGACTCGGTACGATAATTGGCATAGCAAGTTTAACTAACCAATTTAATTTGCCAAAGCCTGGATCTTTTCGATATTCGTTGTAATGACTCCAATAATAACGAATTGGCGTGTGACAGTAACAGATATGAATTTGACCTGGTCTGGTTTTTTTAACTTGTTTTGACTCAGCACTGCTACTACTGATAATAATATCGAATTCTGATAAATCTAGTTTTTGAAAAGCTTTAACGCGTAACATTGGGAAAAATTTATGTAATTTTCTAATCGGTTTTGGCAATTTCTGTAAATATGTCGTTCTAATATCCAAATTTTGAAAAGCTGGCATTTTTTCTGGCATGTAAGTTGATGTATAGATTGGAGCAGATGGAAAAGCTTCATGAAGCGCCAGCACAACATTCTCGGCCCCACCCATGTTGGTAAGCCAATCGTGCACAATAACAACCCGCGGCGATTGTTTGGCTAATGGAATTTGGCTATTAGAATTTGGCATTTTGTTTTTTTAATCCAGTCTTAAAAGCGTTAATTAATTTTTGACAACTAACACATTTTTCTAATAAAGAATCTAGTTCATTTTTACTAATATAATTCAACTTCTCAGATAGATATAGAAAATTTTTAGTTTCTAATAATGAACCGTATGCCATTGTATAAAAATGCAATTTATCGCTAATCGACGCCCTTCCAAATCC